>JAJUFK010000172.1 GCA_029266015.1 Bacteroidota bacterium | reverse complement strand
ATTTTAATTTTTTTGACAAAAGTAACAAAAAAGATATTTCTATTAAGATAAGATATATATAAAATATTAACAATAACTATCTATTATTAATAGATTAGACAAATAACCAAATCTATGTATAATGTTTAATTGAATACTATCACAAAATTTCTTAATTAGATTTATATTATACTTTACATAAAAGAAAACGGTAAACAAATATTTTCTTATGCTATATCTTAACAATTAGTAAGCTCTATTTTGTAAATCATTCATAAATTCATACAGATTTGCTTTTAATGCAGTATCTATATGTAATAATTCTAAACATTCTTGAGCTTGTTTAAAGTAAGAATCTACCTTCTGTTGAGTAATTTGTTTTATATTCAATGAATCAAAAATTGAAAGAACTTTCTCATATTTATCTTGATATGAATATGAACTAGAATAAAGTGAACAGAATTCTTGTTTTGATTTACTATCAAGTAATTCTAATGTTTTAATTACTAAATAGGTTTTTTTATTTACCGCTATATCACCACCTATTTTTTTTCCAAAAGTTTCATAATTTCCATAGGTATCAAGTAAATCGTCTTGGAGTTGAAAAGCAATACCAACATTAATTCCAAATTGATATAGTAATTCAGCATCGTGAGAATTTGCTCCTCCAATTATTGCACCCGCCTTTAAACATGCAGCTATAAGAACCGATGTTTTGAGTTTTATCATAGTTAAATACACATCTTCGGAAACCCACTTTTCATGCAAATCAGCCAATTCCAAATCAATATCGTATTGTTGTCCTTCACACACTTCCAACGCAGTTTTGTTGAGTAACGAAAATAATGAAGGCACAAAATCTTTAGCATCTTCAAAAAAACTATACGCCATAATCATTACAGCATCGCCCGATAATATGGCCGTATTAGTATTCCATTTTACATGTACTGTAGGCTGCCCTCTTCTTACATCAGCATTATCCATAATATCATCATGAATAAGCGTAAAATTATGAAATGTTTCAAAAGCAAGTGCAACCGGTAACGCTTTGTGATAATCGTGGCAAAACATTTTTGCAGCCATAAGCACCAACGATGCTCGCACACGTTTGCCTCCATTTTTCAATATATATTCACAAGGAGCATATAATCCCTTGGGTTCTTGAAATTGAGGCAAAGCAAGCCTTCGATGAATTTCTGTATTTATAATTTCTTGAAATGGAGCTACACTCTGCATAATTACCGTTTTAAATCAAATAAGCCTATTTCCAATAATTTTGTTATACCATCTTCGAGCGTAGTAAGAGGACGCGTTAGTAAATGCTCTCGCATATATGTATTATCAGGACAACGACGAAGCATATCACCATCTTTAAGAGGTGGTACATGTACTATTCTTGATTTTGAATTTGTTTTTGAAACTATAATTTCTGCTAATTCTTTAATAGTAATTTCTTTATTCCCCCCAATATTAGCAACATCATTTATCAAAAGATTTTTTTCAAAAGCATTCACACAGGCATCAACATTATCTTGCACATAACAAAATGTACGAGTTTGAAGACCATCGCCATATAATTCAATATCTTGATTTTTGAGAGCTTTTATCAAAAATTTACTCATCACAAAGTCCTTGCTTTGTTTGGGCCCATAGGTATTAAAAAATCTGAAAATTGAATACTCCAATCCAAATTCTTGATTATATGAACGTAAATAAGCTTCACCCACATTTTTTACTATTGCATATGGTACACGTGAATTAAGAGGAGTGGTATATACGTGTTGAGGAATTTCAACAGGTTCGCCGTATATTTCAGATGATGATGAAAAAAACACTCGCTTAACACCCGTATTTACTGCTAATTTACAAATATGACGAATTCCATCAATATCTTGAAAAACTTTCAAAGGATTTTGTTGTGTTCTTAATACCCCAACCATAGCTGCATAATGAAACACATAGTCAAACTTATAAGAATGCATTACAGCTGAAATACTTTCATAATCATTCACATTGCAACGAATAAATTTAAGCACATCGGCAGAAGCTTGCGGTATTTTTTTTATGTCACCGGTTGATAAATCATCAACAGCAACTATATAATATTGTGAATTTTTCAAAAGTCTTTCAATCAAAGAACTTCCAATAAATCCGGCACCTCCGGTAACAAGAATTTTAATTTTAGATTTCATTCGTATACTTAGAAATTATTTTGAGTTCTTCTATATCTATATCTTCTTCTTCGTTATATATATGTAATAATGGTTCTTTGAAATGACGATTGGTAATAGCTTTTTCCAATGTTAATAACAAGGCCGGCAGTAAGATTACATTTGAAAACATTGCCATAAGCAGAGTAACAGAAACTAAAGCTCCTAAAGCCACTGTTCCTCCAAACTGAGAAAATGTAAAAATTCCAAATCCAAAAAATAATACAACCGATGTATAAATCATACTTGACCCTGTTTCTCGTAAGGCTATCATAACAGATTTTCCAATATTCCAATTGGTATGAGTTAATTCTTGACGATATTTTGCAAGAAAATGAATAGTATCATCTACCGATATACCAAATGCTATACTAAACACAAGAATCGTAGATGGTTTAATAGGAATTCCTAAATATCCCATAAGTGCGGCAGTAAACAATTGCGGAAGAATATTTGGCAGTAATGAAATCATAACCATACGTTTGGAACGGAACAACCACGCCATAAAAAATGTGATGAGTACTATAGCCAAAGCAACACTCGAGAATAAACTGCTTACTAAATATTTTGTACCTTTAAAAAACACAATACTTGAACCGGTAATTTGAGTTTTGTATTCAGATTTTGGAAAAATTGAATCTAAATCAGCTTTCAAATTTGTTTCTAATTCTTGCATTTTTTTTGTTCCAATATCTTTTACATTACACTTTAATCGAATTTTTTTACCTGTAGAATCAATAAGTGGATATTGCAAATGTGCACTATTTTGTCCTCGCACTATTCGTTTCATTTTATTTTGAAAGAATATGTCGCCACTATTATGCAAGGTGTAGTATTCTGGATTTCCGCCATTGTGAGCTTGCCATGCAAACTTAATAAACTCAACTATTGAAAGGGGTTTTGAGACTTCGGTATAATTAAGTAATGTATCGTGTAACGCTTCCATTTTATACAAAAAGCCTTTATCACGAATAAGATTTATCTTTTCATTGGATTCTATAACTATTTCTATTGGCAATACTCCGTTAAAATGTTTCTCAACAAATTGTAAATCAGTTAAAATAGGATCATCATGCGGCAAATCATCAACCATATATCCGGTACTGATAATTTGAGAAATTCCAATAATTGCCACAATAAAAATAGTAATTGCTCCTCCATAAATATAATTACGCTTATGAGCAACTAAATGAGAAATTGATGCAATAACTTTTTGTAAAAATTTATTTTCTAAATGTTTTAAATTACGCTGATTAGGAGGAGAAACAAAACTAAATATAATTGGGATTAATGTTAATGAAAAAATAAACACACAAATAATTCCAATAAATGCTATTGTTCCAAACTGTTGCAACAATTCACTGTCGGTAATTACAAATGTAGCAAACCCGGCAGCTGTTGTAAGGTTTGATAAAAAAATTGCATTACCTATTTTTCGCACAACTCGTTGTAATGCTTTAATTTTATTACCATGAATGGCATATTCTTGATGATATTTATTTAAGAAAAACACACAATTAGGAACAGCTATAACTATAATAAGAGGTGGCAACAAAGCATTGAGTATTGTAATATCATACCCAAAAATCCCCATCCATCCCATTACCCATATTACCCCAACACCTACTACCAGCATTGAAAATGCCACAATTTTGAAAGAACGGAAAAACACAAACAAAATTAATGCACACACCAATGCAGCAAACAAAATAAACATAGTAAGCTCACTGCGGAGCTTTAATGATATTTTGGTACGAATATATGGCAATCCGGTATAAAAAACCTTATCATAATTCTGATGAGCAAAAGAATTAAACGTATCTTCAATATTTTGAATTAAAGATTCTCGTGCAGGACTGTCAAGAACTTTTTTATTTATTGTTAACGCTATTAAATATACATGAGATGTATCATTAAATAAAAAACCTTGATATAATTTTTGTTGTATAAGTTCACGCGAAATAGAATCAAGTTGGTGCTGTGTTTGAGGCAATGTATCAAAGTACCGAACAACAGAAGAACCTTCAATTTTTACAGCTTGCCCCAGTGAAATAAGGCCATCAACTCCCGGTAATGAATCAACGTCTTTACATATATTCAAAAATTTATTGAATTTTTCTAATTCAAACAAATGAGTATCTTGCAGACCTATAATTAAAATATTTGCATCTTCACCAAAAATTTTCTTAAACTGTGTGTATTCTATAAACGCACTATCTGACTTTGGTAAAAGCGATGCGTACTCGTACGACAAATGTACTTTACGAGCTTGAAAAAACATTGCTGCTGTAAGAATAGAAAGACCAATTAAAATTGCAATTCTATATCGTAAAATGATACGAGCTATAGCTACCCACATATTTTTAAGTATTTGGGTGGCTAAATTACTACTTTTTTGGAGTTACATCAAAAAAACATGTATTTTTATGCAAAAATCTTTTTATGTTTTTACTTTTTTCATGTATTGTAATATTGTATGCATTTGTAGTATTGTATGCATTGTATTACTGGCAAAAATCGGTAACGCACATACAGTTACAACACTCACAAACAATTTGCTCCATAATTATAGCCGCACGCAACGAAGAACAGACTATTGCTCAAACTATTTCTGATTTACTGCATCAAACATATCCACACAAGAATATTCAAATAATAATCGGCGATGACCATTCAACTGATAATACTTACAACATAGTACAAACATTTGCCCAAAATAATTCGAACATACACATATATAGCATGCCCGATTATATTGAAGGAAAAAAACAAACAATACAATATATATTACAATATGCTACCGGTGAATATATGTTATTTACCGATGCCGATTGCTCAATTCCACCTACGTGGGTTGAAACATATATGGCATATGCACAAAAATTTAAAGGCCATTTTTATTTTGGAAATGTAACGCATGATACCCCCCTCTCTCTATTACAATCATTTTTTACTTTAGATTTTTTAGCAATAGTTGGAGTACAAGGTGGGTTAGCACTTGCAAAAAGGGCTTTTAGTTGCAATGCTGCAAATATGTGCATTTCACGCGAATTATTTACCTCATATTATAATACAAATACCCGATATTCATCGGGCGACGATGTGTTTTTATTACATACAGCCAAACAAATATACCCCAACGATATATATTTTATAAAACATAATGCTGCCACAATTACTACAAAAGCACCTAAATCTGCCTCTGAATTTATACAACAAAGAATACGATGGAGCAGCAAAACCATCGGCTATAAAGATACAGATGCTAT
>JAJUFK010000356.1 GCA_029266015.1 Bacteroidota bacterium | reverse complement strand
GTGAGGTATGGTTTGTTGAAGGGAATCATTTTTTATAATGCTTAGTTATGAATGCTTAATGATGAATTTTTAGTGGTTAATGATTTTTGGATGTTAAAATACTTGATGTAATTATTTTAATTAATTCTTTTACATCAATATGTATAATACTCCTATAATACTCCCTAATAAAAGGATAATTTAGTTATCTTTTTTAGATATAATTTTCGTTATTTATTATCCAAATTTACACTTATTTTTCCTCTCCTAATTTTAGGATATATTATAATTAAAATAATTATTTTTTAATAATATAAATTTGTTGAATACCAATATCTCCTCCTGAATATATATTTTCAATATTATAAAAAACTTCATTTATTGGATTTGAATATCCTTCATATTTCTTATAATCGGTTACCAATTCCCTTAGAACTCGAGATCCCAAATAATATATTGAAGAAAAATCAACATTAGAATACTCTAAATTTTGTTCATTAAGAAATGATTCTAATTTAGATTTTTTAATATATCTATTAAAATCATGTTCAACCAAAGGTTGCAACTGAAACAAATGTCTTAAAGCATTTAATTTTGTTAAAGGTTCCCAAAAAGCTTCAGATAATACAAATATTCCACCTTTTTTAGTAACACGTATACATTCAAGAATACCCTGTATCTGTTCTTCCCAAGTTGGCAAATTAATAATAACGCGAGTAGTATATACTAAATCAAAGGATTCATCAGGAATATTCAAATTTCTAACATCTTCTACTGTAAATGTAACATTATTCAATTTTTCTTCTTGTAATCTTTCTTGAGCAAATTCAATCATTTTCTCAGAAAAATCAACACCATGAATTATTATTGAAGGATTATTTTTTGCATGATTAAACACTGCATAACCATTTGAACATCCAACATCTAGAACTTTCATATCATTACATATCAACTTTTCTATCTCTTGAATTTCAAGTGAAATTGCAAAATTATCACCCCATGATGCCCAATGTGATTTTTTATGCTTCTCTGCAGAAGCATCCCAAACTTTTTTTATAAAATCAGTCATATTAAAATGTTTTTTTTGTAATTATATATAAAGGTCTATCTTGTGTTTGTTGTAAAATTTTTGAGATATACAATCCAATAATTCCCAAAAAAAATATTATTAATCCTGAACAAAATAATATTGATATAATTAAACTTGAATATCCTAATACCGTAATATCTCCATGTACATATTTGATTATAATAATGATTGAATACATTATTGAACTCATAAATAATAAAAAACCTATTCCAGCCATTATTCTCATAGGTTTTTCAGTATTTAAAATAAACACATCTATTGATGTAAGAAATAATTTTTTAAAAGAATATGAGGATTTTCCCATTTTTCTAACATTGTGACATATTGGTATTGAAACACCATGGAAACCAACCCAATGAACTAATGAAGGAAACCAACGAATTTTTTCAGGTAAATCTTTTATAGCATTAATTACTTTATTATTATAAATCCCAAAATTTGCAATAGTATTATCTATTGTATAATCGTGAAAATAACTTAATATTATATAAAAAAATTTCGAAAAAATTTTCCGTCTTTTATTATCTTGCCTTTCAACCCTTTGCCCCTGAACATAATCAAACCCCTCCAAAGCTTTATTATACAACTTCACAATCTCTTCGGGCTGGTCTTGCAAATCACAATCCATCACCACCACCCATTCACCGGCTGCATGGTCGAGACCTGCAGTAATAGCATAATGCTGCCCGAAATTTCGCGATAAATTAATTCCTTTTACACGCACATCTCGTGCTGCAAGTTCTACTATAGTATCCCAAGCACCATCGGGGCTGGCATCGTTTACCATTATGATTTCAAAGTCGTGTGTTATGGTTTCAAGTGTTTGTTTAAGCCGCAGATACAATTCTGCCAAACACGTTTTGCACCCATATACGGGTGTTACTACTGAAATATGTAATTGAGTTATTTGCATGTACAAATATAAGAATAATTTTTAGATGTGAGATATGAGATTTTAGATATGAAATCACTGCTGATGCGTTAATATTTAATCACTAAATAAATTTCTTTGTTCTTTGACATTTTGATTAGTTTGAAATTCTGTGAGTAATTCTCGTATAGATGTTTTATCGAATACAGATATGCTCAAAATTTGCATTATTT
>JAJUFK010000285.1 GCA_029266015.1 Bacteroidota bacterium | reverse complement strand
AATTCATTTTCTAAAGGGTGAATAATTAAAGAAATATCATAAGACACCTTTTGACAAAACACACACATAAGATCAAGTTCTTGTTTCGTTCCTCCAAAATCAGTTTGAATAATTTTATAATAAGCAAAATAATCTACCTTTTCTGAATCAATAAAACTATACGTGTTTTGCTCATTTGAATTACCGGCACCTTTCAATGTGCCAATTTCATGCCATAGAATACCATTTGAACTTTTATAAACAGTATATAAATCATTGTTTTTTTCAGATGCTGTGGTCCATGAAATATGTATTTTATTATAATTATCACAATATCCATCAATTCTTATTAATTCAATAAGCAATGGGTTTTCTTCGTGTGTAGAACCAAAGGTAAATGGACTAAAACTTGAAAAAGGGAGTACAGAAGTAATTGTTTGTGACACTTCATCTACAATAACATCTCCTATATTTTCCCAAAAATTTTGATTAAAATTCCAGTGCGCTATTAGTAAATATTCAGGATATAACACATCACTATTTATATTCCATGTTAACTTTATTTTGCTATAACCACCGGACAATTGAAGTGAAATATCCCAGTATTCAATATCAGACACATGGTGTAATTTCGGATTATCAGTAGGATTTACAGTAAATGTATTTCCATATCCCGAAAAAAAATACTGTGCTGACCATATATTATTACTTGGATTTACAATACTTATTGGTCTATAGAATTGTCCATCTCCAATAGGAAATATAAATTCGGTTAATGAATTTGTAATCTTTTTTACAACGCCCTTAACATGACTTATATTAGAAGCCCCCAGAGCAGTTGCATTTTCTAATAATACAAGAGAAGCTTGTGTCGCATCTACTATACCTTGAGTAAACGTAATATTATTTGAAACTGAAGTTTCTGTAGATAATAAAACTCCTGCATTTGATTTTTGAATAGTAATATCATACAACGAAACACCCAAAAATGTTTGATTTAACGATCCAACACATGTAATTCTGCGCACACCTGTATTAAAATTTCCTTGATTAACAATAATATTTCCGGCAACATTACAATTTAATGCTAATGTTTTTGTTCCTGTATTTGTTATATGTAAATTTCCATAGGTAATACCTCCTCTAACAGTTTGATTTGTTCCACAATATTCAACTGTTGATGTTGGTGATAATGAAATAGTAGAATAATTTGCAGGAAAAGTATTGGTACCTCCTATTCTTAAAATACCATTTGCACTTATACTTAAGGTTCCACCAAGTGCTGTTCTATTTCCCGGATTTGTAATTTCACTTTTCGACACATCTAATTCTCCAGAAATACTTAAATTTCCTCGTATACTTAAACGTGTGGCATTTTCGTCGATACGGAGTACTCCTGAAGTTATCGTTAAATTACCATAAATCTCTAGTATGTTATTCACGGTAGCCGGTGCTACCCAACCACGAAACAAAACAACTCCCGATGGTTTATTTACAACAACGTTATTATATAACCCATAGGAAGTAAAAATCTGATTACCAACACCATTAAACGTAACAGTTCCCAATCGTTCAATAAAGCCATCAGACGGATTTTTATGATACCAATTTCCTGCAATACTCACAGAATAATTATTTGTAGTAACATCTATTTGACCAGCATAACCAGTCCCCAAATCAATCGTTAAATCTCCCTGAATAATCAAATTATTTACTACAGATAATGGAAAATTATTTACAGCATTCATTTGTAAGGTACCTGTTCCCGGAGAAAATACAGCATTGCCTCCACCTAAACTTATGCTATTACATTCAAGGAATCCACCATTCGCCATAGATAATGTACCATTACAGTTAATTGTATTTCCACTTAAAGTAACAACTCCATTTACAAGTAACTTTGAAGTATTATCAGAAAAAAATACAGCTGCAGTGCCTTCTACATTATTATTTATTCGTAAACTTTGACAAACAGCATTATCAACATTAACAAATACAGTTACACCACTATTTATAGTAACATCGTCAGAAATTGATGGTACAGATTCCCCCCCCCATGTATTGGTATTATTCCAATTACCACTTACCGACGCAATTCGAGGTGCAGAAAAAATTGTTGTACTCAACAAAGCAAAAACAACTAGTAAATATATTCGGATTTGTCTGTTTGCATACGAAGTATCGTTGCGAATAATCATTGTTTTCATAACATTAATATTTAGAAGTTAAACATTAATATTTGCACTCTGATTACCAGTTCGATAATAAAAAGAACAAACGATATTTTGCGAATCTAAAAATAAAATTACATATTTAAAATATACTTAATCAAGTATATACATAAATAATTATAAACTTTTGTTTTTTTTATTAGCCATCACAAATAAGTATAAATGCTTATCATATTAGTATATGTTATAAAACGTAACTATAAAATATTTAATACCATATTGAATTATGGTACAATAATTTTTATATATTTGAATATCAATTTTTAAATCATATAAATATGGCTATCAGTTCAAGTGCAGAAAGATTAAGACAAGCTATTTTAAAAGCTATAGAAGATCATAAAATTACTCGTGCAGAATATGATGAAATTATAAACATTGCAACAGAAGATGGGCATATAGACCCCCAAGAACAAGCTCTATTAAAAGAATTACAAAATATGATAGAGGATAAATCTGTAAAATTGGTTGCAAAATAAATAACTATTAATCAATATATTAATAGCAATATTTAGATTATAAATCTGTGCAACTTTAGTTTTTTTCAATAAAAAACCAGTGTTTTATTGATTTAGTAAAAATAATTTATATTTTTGCACACCGAAAAACAAAAAGTTGTTATTCGATACAATATAATAATGGCGAGGTAGCTCAGTTGGTTAGAGCGCATGATTCATAATCATGAGGTCGCGGGATCATGCCCCGCTCTCGCTACATATAGCTTGATAGAAATATCAAGCTTTTTTTCTCTATTTTATCATATTTTACACTCATTCTTTTTATTTATCGTTAGAGCGTCCCGATTTTTTATCGGGAAGGTTGTAGTTTCTAAAATCTTAAAGTAGCTTACTCACAAATATAATTTTATAGAATGAAGGAAGTCAAGTGTTTTAAGCGTCCTAATTAATTATCAGAAATCACTGCTGATGCGTTAATATTTAATCACTAAATAAATTTCTTTGTTCTTTGACATTTTGATTAGTTTGAAATTCTGTGAGTAATTCTCGTATAGATGTTTTATCGAATACAGATATGCTCAAAATTTGCATTATTT
>JAJUFK010000372.1 GCA_029266015.1 Bacteroidota bacterium | reverse complement strand
TTTTTTCTTTTTTTTCTTTTCGTTTTATGATTCTTTCTTGTTTTTTCTCCGGCAAATTAATCATAAAATTTTTAATGTCTAAATAATTTACAAATTGTATAAATTCAATTTTTTTATGTTTCAGTTTACATATATATATTCCAACAGACATCATGTCTTTATGCCTATTGCCGAATGTGCCGCATAGTATATATGCATTATCTTTGGTTTTAGATAATGAACCATTGAGTAGAAATTTTTCAGTACCGTTAGGTATAATAAATTCGTTTGATTTTTTACCTTGTGTGTATATTTCAACTATGGTAGTAATTTCATTGTTTATTTTATCGCGGTATATTATATACAATTCATTGCTTGATGAATCTGCTTTAAAACCTAACATGTTAAAATCACGTGCAGATACTGGAGTATATTGTGTGAATGATTCTTCACCGTTTATCATGTTTTTTATGAAAATAAAATAAAATTTACGTGTGCTTGCTTTTATAAATATGTAATCGTCAAGAGATTCTACAGCATGTATATATAAATTTTTAGGTAATTTTCCATGTAAAGATGTTACATCTAACTGTGGAATTGAAATAGCATGAATTATATAATTTTTGTGTTTGTCAATAGCTATTTCAAAAAATTTGTGTGCACTTTTTGATTCTAAATGTACACTATATTTCTTGGGGGTTTTTACGTCTATCGTTTTTACTCTATCTAAATTGGTGTTGAAAAGAGTATAGGAATTAACAGTATTATTTTTATCTTGTTTTGATTTTTTTTCTATGTTGTTTTGATATAATAATCCATTATTCCCAAAAGGAATAGTTTGTGTAATTTGATTTTCTGAAGCAAATTCAATTCTTTGTACAATAGTTGTTTGACCATATATGTTGAAAATGAAAAAACTACAAAATAAGAAATGAAATAATTTCATTTTTATAAGAATTGAGCAATACGTTATTTTATGTGAATAGCAATTTCATTCAAAATTTCATCAAAATCAATAGGCTTTTGAATATATGCTTTAATACCGTTTGCTTTTGCCTCGTTAACTAATTTAGGGTCTTTATTGGCAGAAATCATAATAACCGGAATATCTTTAGAAATCGAATGCATTACATCTAATCCGTTTACACCGGGCATC
Source organism: Bacteroidota bacterium (assembly GCA_029266015.1). Taxonomy (GTDB): domain Bacteria; phylum Bacteroidota; class Bacteroidia; order Bacteroidales; family UBA1715; genus MWCJ01. The sequence continues at coordinate 788 of JAJUFK010000372.1, read as the reverse complement.
ATAAGATCCAATAAAATTAAATCAGGATTGAAATCGTCAACTTTTTTAATAGCTTCTTTACCGGAACTAGCAACTTGAATATCAAATCCTTCGTCTTCTAAGAAGTTCTGCAGTAAAAGGATATTCGATGATGAATCATCTACTACTAATATTTTTTTCTTCACGTTTTTTAGTTTTTAAGATTCATTCAAAAATATAAAAAAAAGGAGTTATGCACAATTTTTTTTTATTTTTTTTGATGCGTTTTTATTTGTTGAGCAAATGTGTGAACGCTATTTACATTTTTTAATGCAGGTTGTAATTCAAATTTTGAATTAATATCGATACCAAATAATAATGAATGTTTAAAATCTACTATAGATTCAATATCGTTAGGAGTAATACCTCCGCTTAAAAAAAATGGTTTGTTTATATTCATAGAATGTAACATGTTCCAATTGAATTTTTTTCCGCTACCACCATATACTTCAGTTTTTGTGTCAAATAAAAAGTAATCACAGTAAGGGCTGTATTTTTGTAAAAGAGTATCAGAAAAGTTTTCGTCAATTAAAAAGGCTTTTATTATATATGCGTTTGTTTGCTGCTGTAATTTTTTACAATATTCTGGTGATTCGTTACCGTGTATTTGTAAAAAATCAAATAAATATGTTTGTTGCTTTTGAATAACATATTCAATAGGGTGATTTACAAATACGCCGGCAGTTTTTTTGGAACATGATGCTATGATTTGAGAATCAAAATCATAGCCAATAAAACGAGCTGATTTTTCGTATAAAATAAATCCTAAA
>JAJUFK010000065.1 GCA_029266015.1 Bacteroidota bacterium | reverse complement strand
TATAATTAAACACTGTCCTAAAAATGGGAAGCTTACACTCCTGCTCCCATATTACCGGCCAGTAATACTGTAACTCCACTGTTTTGTAAAACTTTTGCAATATCACTTTTGCATCCACACCCTTGAGTTGATGGAATTGTTTCTACTTGGAGTATTGTTTTTTCATCTACCGTATATATTGTATACATTTCACAATGACCAAAATGATCATCAATATAATTTTGTCTTGTTGGAACTGCTATTTTCATATTTTTAAAAATTAGTATTGTTATTTTTCTTTTGTTTGTTTTTTTAAATATAATGTATGATGATATCCTCCTTGTCTAATCATACGTTTACCACACTTCTCACACACAACTTCTTTGCATGGTATTCCTTTAGTATGTGCCACTACAATATTACAATGCACACATATACAATAAGCCTGCTCACTACAATCCATATTACCCTCCTATTTTATTGTTTAACAATCTTATATTATTACTGTTACAACTCATGCAATTATACATAATACTCTCGCTTACATGAACCATTTTACACGAATCACACCTATACCAATAATCATCGGAATGATATTCGCCACCTTCTATAAATATTGCTTTACCTTCAACAAAAGCTTTTGCAATAGTTTGTCGTGCGTTTTCATAAATTCTGGTAAACGTTGGTCGTGACACTTTCATGTGCACCGCAGCTTCTTCTTGTGTATATTTCATATAATCTGTCAATCGAATAGACTCATATTCTTCATACAATAACACTAAAGGCTCCATCTCGGTCATAGGTATTCCAAAAGGCTTGAAACCTTCCATAATCGGAGGCTTTGTCACTGTTCTTTTTTGTTTGGGTCTCACCATTTTTTCTCAAAACAATAAATACAAATATATATATAATTATGAACATATGTTCATAATTATAATAAATATTTTATACAATTAATAATTTTTTAATAGATACTAAAAAATACAATATAGATTTAACTACAGTTAAAAACATTTAAATAATTGAGGGTAAATAAAATAAGTAGAAAAAAACTATTAGAAGGTATAGTAATTTCCCCAGATTTTTTGCATATATTTTTTTAATTCTTCTTCTCGTTGATTAGTTCCCGGTTTCCAAAAAGAAGTTCCAATAATATCTGATGGTAAAAAATCTTGTTTTACAAAATTTCCTTCATATTCATGTGAATATTTATAGTTCTTACCATACTGCAACTGTTTCATAAGTTTTGTAGGTGCATTTCGTAAATGCAAAGGAACGGGTAATGAACCTGTTTTTTGAACTAATGCAATAGCATCATCTATAGCCAAATAGGTTGAATTACTTTTAGGTGAAGTAGCTAAGTATATGGCGGTTTCCGATAATATAATGCGTGATTCGGGCATTCCTATCACCTTTACCGATTCAAAACAAGCTTGTGCAAGTAATAAGGCATTGGGATTCGCCAAACCTATATCTTCTGCTGCAGAAATAATCATTCTACGGGCAATAAACGAAATATCTTCACCTCCTTCGAGCATACGTGCAAGCCAATACACTGCAGCATTAGGGTCACTCCCGCGAATAGATTTTATAAAAGCAGAAATTACATCATAGTGTTGTTCACCTCCTTTATCGTATAAGGCAATATTTTTTTGTAGACATGCTGTAACTAATTCATTTGTAATAACTATTGATTCTCCTACCGGTTGTGTATGTATTACAATTTCTAATACATTATATAATTTACGAGCATCGCCACCCGAAAACAACAATAATGCATCATCTTCCTCAATAGTTATGTGTATGTTTTTTAACACAACATCACATTCTAATGCTTTATGCAACAACGTTTTTAATTCTGAAGAATCTAACGATTGCAACACATATACTTGGCATCGCGACAATAATGGTGAAATTACTTCAAAAGAGGGATTTTCTGTTGTTGCTCCTATTAAGGTTATAGTGCCATCTTCAACAGCTCCCAATAAAGAATCTTGTTGAGATTTACTAAATCTATGAATTTCGTCAATAAATACAATTGGATTTTGGGTATTAAAAAATTGTGCTTTTCGTGCTTTTTCAATCACATCACGCACATCTTTAACACCGGAACTTATTGCACTTAAAGTATAAAATGGTCGTTGCAGCGTTTGTGAAATAATATGAGCTAATGTAGTTTTACCAACTCCCGGTGGTCCCCACAAAATAATAGAAGGCAGTCTACCCGATTCTATTGCATTCCGTAAAACAGCTCCTTTTGCGACTAAATGAGTTTGCCCAACATAATCATCAATATGTTTGGGACGCATTCGTTCTGCTAAAGGCAATTGTGAATTCATTATTTATCACCTCTCATTTTTCTGCGAATAACAGAATTCAATACTTGAGCATCCTCTATTCGCTTAATTCTTCCACTTAAACAATACGATATAGCACCGGTTTGTTCCGATACTACTATTACCAATGTATTGGTTTCTTCACTCATACCTATTGCAGAACGATGACGCATTCCATATTCTATTGGTAAATCCATCTTAGTTGTTGTAGGCAACACACATTTGGCAGCACGAATTTTATTTCCTATGATTATAACAGCACCATCATGCAAAGGACTATTTTTATAAAAAATTGACTGCAATAATGAAGAACTTATTTTTGCATCAAGCACTTCGCCTGTTTGAATATATGAATCCATTTCAATAGTTGGTGATATTACAATAAGTGCACCTGTGCGTTGTTCTGCCATAGTAAAAACTGCATGTACCAACATTTGAATATCCTCTTTACTCATAGGATTGAGGTTTAAATTAAATAATTTTTCAAACCCAAATCTTCTTTTTTTTAAAAAATATCGTGTTCCTACGATTATTAAAAAGCGGCGAATTTCTTGCTGAAACAAAATAATAAGAGCCAACACCCCAACTCCTACAAATTGCCCTAAAATAGTAGTAAGCAACTCCATTTTTGTAGCTTTTACTATGAGCCATATAGCATACAATGCTACAATTCCGGCAAATATACTCATACCTACGGTGCCTCGTATGAGCTTATATAATTGATACATAAGGAGTGCTACCAAAAATATATCAATAAAATCAAGAAATCGGAATGTTATAAACTGTAGAATCATACACAAATTTTACATATCAAAAATAGTAAATAGTTTTAATTTTTTATGTACAGGTAGGTAATTCTATAAAAAACACTGTTCCTTCTCCTACTTTAGTTGTAAACCAAATTGTACCCCCGGCCATTTCTATTATTTTTTTTGAAATTGCCAAACCAAAACCACTTCCGGTAGATTTTGTAGTAAAGTATGGTTCAAATAATTTATCGGCAACTTCAGGAGTTATTCCAGTACCTGTATCAGCAATACTTACAAGCACTTTTGAATGAGTATGCTCTACTGTAATTGTTATAGTACCTTGTGTATTAAGTGGAATAGCTTGTATTGCATTTTTTATGATATTATTAAACAATCGCAACATTTTATCTCTATCGGCATATATTTCAATAACTTCATCTGGTATATGTGAAATAAATGTTATATGTTGTTCATTTTCAAACAACGTAATACATCCTGTCAATAAATCATTTAACACTATTGTTTCGGGATTTCCTTCGGTTAATTTTGCAAAATTCGAAAATGAATTAGCAGTTTCCGCCAATGCATCTATTTGTTCTATAATAGATTTTGAAATTGTTTTTAAGCGTTTTTCAAACTGTTCATCACGTTGCTCCCAAGCTTTGTTGAGCAATTGTAAATTTAACTTGATTGGAGTAAGTGGATTCTTAATTTCGTGAGCTATTTGTTTTGCCATTTCACGCCACGCTCCTTCTCGTTCAGACTCTGCCAATTTTTTTACACTTACGTCTAATTGATCAATCATACTGTTATAATTTTCAATAAGCTCACCTATTTCATCAGGGGCACTCCACTGAATTTTTTCATTTTTTGACCCAACTTTTACCAACTTCATTTTGTCACGCAATATAGTAAGCGGATAAGTTATTTTATTAGATATAAATACTGCAAATATGGTTGCCAACATTAACAATATCACATATATATTTAGTATTGCAACTATAAGTGATGTAATTTGTTGCGTCAATTCTGCTTGTTTGGTAAAATATGGCAAATTTACATATCCTAATACACTATTTTTTGAATTTGTTAATACTGCATACGCCGATGTAAATTCTAATCCACCTATTTGTTCTTCACTCACATATTCAGGCAATTGTCCTATGTGTAATCTATAATATGCTTTGGGATTAATTTTTCTACCTATTAGCTTATAATCAAACACTTCCGGCCGCGATGAAGCAAATAAATCTCCCTGAGGATTATATACATTAATATCAGTAAAAAATACGTTTGAAAAACGAATTAATTGCGATTCTAAAAACTCTTTATCTTGTTGCGGAATTTCAGTAGCATCTTCATATTGAGTTGATAATTCAACCAATATTGATTGCAATTTTTCTCGCACATTCTTTTGTTGTGTTTTGGTTTGTTGTTGTGTATTAATTAAAACCAAACTTACTCCGGTAAGCACCAACGATACAAATAAAACAGCAAATAACGAAAATCGAATTTTTTCGGTAAATGTATATTGAAATTTTTTTCCTTTGAATTTACGTTCTGTTACGTAATCATATATAGTAATTAATATAAAAAAATAAATGAATATATATGAAAACCATACTAATTGATTGAAGAATGTTGGAATTTTATGACTTACAATTATTTGCATATCACCATTTATGGTATACATAATATGACGATATTTATAAAATTCAAATTCGGTAAATTCATTTTTGCTTTGTATATTATTCGATAATGAATAAGGAAAATCACCTTTTTGACTCAACAATTTATTGCCTTTGTATTTTGCATACGAATAAACTGCCAAATGTCTATTTTGCTTCATATCATTACCTAACAATAACTTAGGATACCCTAATTCTTGAGTTATTCGTTTTGAATTAAGTTCAATATATAATTTTGTTTGTGTATTATTGACGAATCTAAAACTTAAAGAATCAAAATAACTGATACTACCATTCAAATTGTTCAAAAAATAATACTCTGAATATGGTAAAAACACACCATATTCTTTTATAAATTTACTAAAATATTTCTCGCAATTACTTAATTTATTGGCATCAGAGAATGTGTTGTGCGTTCCACATACTGTACTTTCTAAATTATAGCGGTTCAAAAAACCACTGAAGTATTTTTTTTGCAAATATGTATTCAATATTTCTTCGTTACCGAGAGGATTTTGCATAATACGACGCACAACAGTATCATTCCTCATATTATTTTTTACCCCTTTCAATAACATTTCTGCTACCGGATCTTGTTCATTGGTAAGATTTACCGCATATAGTTTTTTAACTAATGTATGTTTTTTTTGAATATGCGTATGTAAATAGAATTGTATAAAAAGTACCGAAAATAATAATAACAATGCCTTAAATCCTATTGAAAATACAAATTCGCCATGTCTGTATAAATAATAAAATACCCCTAAACTTATTCCGTAAAACACAAAACTCCAAACACTTTGCGTACTATATGGTGTAAGGTAAGAAAGAGCATGAACCAATAACCCTCCTACAAACAATAATATTGAATTTTTTGTATGTAACTTAATACCTACTGATGAAAAAAATGCAATACATACCAAAAAGAAGCTATATAAACATATTCCCAATATTAAATACGATACAAAACTCAAAAAACCGGAATCAAGTAAATTATATAACTCTAAATGAATATTAGAATTATAAACAAGCGATTGTGCAATCAATGAAATGAGAATAAGCAAAACATTGCTCACTACAACAAAACTCACAAATAATGCAATTTTTTTTGCTTGTGTGTTTATTTTGAAATCGCGAATGCGTAATTGCAATTGGTATATGAAATAATATAGCAACATTACATGTATGAGCAAATCTCCTAACGATGGTATTAATTGCGACGAAGCAAAAAATGATGCATTAAATAAATTACTGGTATAACACACATAAGGTACCTTTGATTCTATCATCCAGAGACGTACAATAATAACAAAACATAAAAAAGCAAGGTTTATAATATCTCTTACATACCGTTTCCTAATTTTTCGTAAAAAGGTATTCATAAATATTAACACAAACAATATTCCCGCAAAATAGAGGAATATAGATAAATATCGTTGTATAATATTTTGTGGTCGTCCGGTATTTTTAGTAAGCCATATTAATGGTTTTGTTGTTATATCTCTTATTTCATAAGCATTGGCAAGTGGTTTTTCCGAAATAGATACCATAGGAGTTATATTAAAATCGGAATGAAATCTATTGGCTATATATTCATTTTGATACGGATATTCACTTTTTATAAACGTCAGTAAATACACATCTACACTATCTCGTTTCTTATACTCGCACAAATACCAAGCATTATCAATATATGCAATTGTCTTTTGAACTTTTTGAATAGAATCTAACGGAAAATTAATTGTGTTATCGCTCCAGTATAATAATGAGTTTTGTCGTACTATATAAAAACTCATTTCTTGATTTATAAGTAATCTACTGTTTGTTCTATAAATTTCTCTATATACATCAAAATTGGTTTGCTCTTTTGTTTTACAAATTTCTTCAATAAACTGTTTTGCATTTTTTTGTTTTGCTATAAGTATATTTTGAAATGCTTGTGCATGGTGTTTTGAAAATCGATGATTAAAAAAATTTGTTTCAATAAGCATAGCAAGTAATAAAAACAAACAAGCCAACAACAAGAACTTGTATCGTTCTATATACGTATTAATTACAAGTGCTGTTATTTTTCTCACTTTTACTGCCACTATATTACTTTTTAATTTATAATACTCCTTTAGGATACTGCATGGTAACACAATGTAATGAACCATGCTGTTTAATCAATACTCTGCAATCTATTGGTACTATTTCTCGTGTCGGAAACAATGTTTGCATGATACGAATTGCTTCATCATCAGTATTACAATTGTATATTGGCAACAATACGGCATTATTGAGTATTAAAAAATTTGCATACGTAGCAGGCAATCGTTCTCCGTCTTCATCATATTGCGGAGGCACCATAGGCAGTGGCACCAAATGATATGGTTCGCCTATTTCCGTTACAAAACTCTGTAATTCATGCTCCATAGCTCGCAACTCATTGTAATGCAAATCATTTTCATCAGTACACTGCACATAGCAAATTGTATGTTCATCAACAAATCGTGCAAGTGTATCTATATGACTATCAGTGTCGTCGCCCTGCAAAAATCCGTGTTTAAGCCATAAAACAGTATGAGCACCAAATATATCTTTCAAAAATGTTTCTATTGCCGGTTTTTGCAAATGCGGATTCCTCTGTTTACTCAACAAACATGCTTCGGTTGTAAGCAATACTCCTATACCATTTGATTCTATTGAACCTCCTTCTAAAACAAATTGAGAATAATCTTGCCTTACAGCATGGGTAAAAAACATAGAATTACACAGTTTTTCTGTAATTACAGTGTCTTTATCATACGCAAATTTTTTACCCCAACCATTAAACACAAAATCATATAACACAGGCATTGAATTATGATACACTGTTATTGGTCCATGATCACGAGCCCACACATCATTACTATCACATTCAAAAAAGAATATTGATGTATTGAGTATTTCACCTAACTGCTGTTGTACCTCGGTTTTGTTTTTACATATTATTAATAATTTTTGTCGTTTGCTTATTTCTCGTGCTATAGTACAAAAACACGTAACAGCATCATTGTACACATAGGCAAAATCTGTTTGCTTATGTGGCCATGTTAATTGCACCATATCTTGCATATGCCATTCGGCAGGGAAATGTATTGTAATCATTCTATTACTGAATTTATTACAAAATTACGAAACTATTGTAATACTTTGTTGTTCAAACAGCGGTTCATTTCTATATTTTCTCAACAATTGCAATACAGCCACTACATCTTTTTGGCAGTATTCTACAATACGTTGAAAATCATTTTCTTTCCAATACAAATCGCATATCATACTGCCATCTATATCGTCTTTAGGAGTGGGTATATCAAATATATGTGTTAATAACTCGAGCGATGTATAATTTTTGTAATCGCCAAATCGCCATAAATCAAGCGTATCAAGATGTCGTATGTCCCACGGACGTTTGCCACGCGTATCGAGTGTTTTTGGCAGTGCTAAACCGTGAATAAGTGCACGACGAGCAATAAACGGAAAATCGAATTCAATACCGTTATGTGCACACAAGTAATGTTTGGTTGTATTGAAATGCTTGGTAATTAATTGCAGAAATTGTTCTAAAATTTCGCGTTCATTATCGCCGTAAAACGAACGAACACGCACAGCAAGCGGTTGATTTTTTTTACTCACAACATACGCAACCGAAATACATATAATTTTACCAAATTCAGCAAAAATTCCTGCTTTTTTGTACAATACACTAGGGCGTTCATTTGCTGTTTGCAATCGTTTAGACTTAACATCCCACAACCGCCTGTCCTTTTCGGGAACATCTATATATACAGCATACTGTGGTACTGTTTCTATATCCAAAAACAATATATTAGAAATATCAATAGTATGCAGGTCAAGTTCCATAAAAATGGATTATTGTTATTGATTAATAGATTTGTATACGTTGATACAAAGATATAAAAAAATAGAAAATAATAACGGTATTATACGGTATATTACATTGTATTTGTAAAATGTTGTTTCTGTTATACCCTATTTCAAGATATCATTATCCAATTGTATAGAGTTAGTTACAATGTATTCCGGTTCAAATACGATTATTCTTTACGCATACTGTGTTCATGGTAATTGCGTTGCCAAACATCGAATATACGGGTGTTTTTGAGGCACCCATTTTGTAAACCCAATTTTGTAACCACGCACAATGGCACCAATGGTTTACGATGGCGACCGTAGGGGCGTATCGCATACGCCCGTATTATTGGGCAAATGCAATTCGTTGGTATTATTGGGCGAATGTAATTCGCCCCTACCCAATAACCGGATGATACCATGAATATGGTTTGGCATTACAACAAAATCATACAATTCAAGATTATTTCGTATTTCCGTTGTTTTAATCCATTCATTGTATACAATGCGTCCATATTGGTTGAATATCATTGCATCATTTTCGATTTTGCTAAACAAACATGCCGGTTTTGTGTAACCATGGTTATGAAATACCCTCTGCCTGTGAATAATTGTATCCTTTGAGACGAATACTGCGACAATTGTGTTTTTGCGAGTTATAGGTCATATTTTATTGTATTTTATATTCTCTATTGTTATTATCAAGAAAGAGAGGCAGAACACCCCATACCATATCGTTGGTAAGAATCGCATACCTACCTTTAATCAAAAAATTCATGACAATCTTCGGAGGGAATATGAACTCCTGCCGCCTGCTGATATACTAAATGTGCTCCTAAATGCCCGGTATATATAAGAAACCCTGAACCAATAAGTGCAAGTGAAACCAATATAATGCTTACTATTTTTTTTGCCTTGTGAAAAAAACTAAAATATTCAAGTATTAGTATGATTGAAATGATTGAAAAAATCACACCTACAATATACGCATTTGCTTCGTGTGTTTCAAGTACTGTTGGATCACATATTTTTCTTCCAACAACAGAATCGGCTAAATCTCCCGTATAAATAGTTATCCATATTCCTAATGTGCCTATTACTAAAAGTAGTTTGGACATATCTGCCCAAAATTTCTTTTGAAGTATGATACTTATCAATATACATAAAGTACCAAATAGTAATATAGCTAAAGGAAAATGAACAAAAAGAGGATGCCAAATCTCTGTTCGCCAAAAATCCGGTACATGCGTCATATTATTCTAATATTTTTACAGCAATTGGGTCTAATCTTTTACCAACTTTTTTCACTTCAACTTCAACGTTTTGACCTTTCTCAAGTGCTGAAAATTCTACTTTTTCACCATTTTTTGTAAGTGTAGTTGAATCAATAAAATAAAGTTCAATAGTTTTACCATCGTTTAGCGTAACATAAATTTCTGTTTTCTCCGATTCTATTTTCTTAATTGTGCCACTATATATTCCCGAATCAACCACTTCGGTACTGCCTCCGCACGATGTAAAAAATAACACCAAGACTAAAGCCATGCTTACTACAATATTGCGTTTCATACGTTTGAAAATTTAAAGGTTATTACATTCAAAATAGTACATATAAAAATACTACTTTTTTTATAATTGTCGAAATATATTACATAATCTTTCATAAATAACGTCATTTCAATGTAATTATGTAAGTTCAGATTTTATAAGAGTTTGATTATCAAGGCACATATTTGAAAATGTAGCGGACTACTTTGAAAATATGTAACAAAGAGAATCGAATTCTTATAAAAAGGATAATTAAACCGCTTATAGACAGCAATCTTCTTCTTGTTACCCCCGATTTAGGTTTTGTTTGAAAAAATGATTTATTTTTGAATTACAAAACATTTATCGATTACATAATGAAATTTGTGTAATTTGGGATAAACACTTATAATATCCCGATATGATAGCGTGTTTATCAATTGAATCTTTTTTACAAATTCCGATATAGAAATTAAAATGTACAATGAGATGTAATCGATATTGGACTATATTGATTTCATAATCAGCAACTATCTCTAAGCGGTCTGAACTCAAAATTACGTCGAATTGACGTTAAATAAAAAATAAACAGC
>JAJUFK010000302.1 GCA_029266015.1 Bacteroidota bacterium | reverse complement strand
ATCATGAGTAAGAACAATTTTACGAATATACCAATATAGTTTTTTTTGGTACATTTCCAGTAATTTTTCAAATGCTTTTTCCTTCAAATTTGGATGTAACAATTTTTGTAGAATAGTTTGTTCTTGTTCATTCATTTTTGTATCACATTATTACTATGTAGACCTTTGAAATGAGAAATAGTTGTTTTGTATATCAAAAATTTTCTATAAAAATAATTAAATTGATATATGCGTCAGCAATTGTAATTTAGAATCTATGGAATTATAGGAAAATATGCTTACTCGTATAATCTTTAGAGATTTGAAAAACAAAGCATAAAGCAATAATAATGCAATCAAAATTTTACGTATGAAGATGTAAAAATCCCTATTTTTAGGGATTGTACTACGTTTTTATTATGTGTTACTTTGCAAAGTAAATTTAATACAATATGAAGAAATTATTAATTGCATTTATACTTATATGCAATATACATGGTGCAGCTCAACAATCAGATAGTATTGCATCTGCTATTTCAGTAGATGCCTCTTATATTGGTGATTTTGTATATAATATGCACGGAGGTATACAACAAGGGGAAGCTTTTTTAGGTATGGCATCGCTAGGTATTATGTTAGAAACCAATAAATTAGGATTATGGAAGGATGGAACATTATACATACACGGAAAATCGCTTCATGGAAAATCACCTAGTGCAAATATGGTTGGAGATTTTCAAGTAATTTCAAATATTGATGGAGGAGAACACACCTATTTACATGAATGTTGGTATTCACAATCGTTTCAAAATATACATGTAACTGTTGGTTTGCAAGATGCAAATATAGAATTAGCAACTAGCGAACTTGGTTCTCATTTCATTAATAGTTCATTCGGCATACCATCGCTTATTGCCAATAATGTACCAACACCAATTTTCCCTCTTACTAATGTAGGTGTTACAATAAAAGCTCAATTGCATAAAAAAGTAGATGTAGTAGCTGCCTTGTATGATGGTAAACCTACACATTTTGATATTAACAGATACAATACTGATTGGGAATTACAAAAAGAAGATGGTGTTTTAAGTTTTGTTGAAATTCAGTATTCATCTTCTCAATCAAATATGTATAAGCTTGGATATTTTAATCATTCCGGTTTACAAGAATTTAATGATTCAACACGTAACTTTGAACAAGTGTTTTCACGAAATTACGGATTGTATGGTATAGCTGATTATATATTGTGGAGTAATATAGAACAGGAAAAATCACTTGGGATTTTCACACAAATTGCTGCAAGTCCAAAATCTATTAATAGGCATTCAATGTATGTTGGAGGAGGTATAGTATATACTGGAATTGGTGTTGCCCGGTCTGTGTTGGGGATGGCAATAGCACATGCTCGATTCAATAATAAGACAAGTGAAACGGCTATAGAAGCAAGTTATAAAGCACATATTTTTTCAAATGTTAGTATTCAACCCGATGTACAATATATAATATATCCTATGGGCAATGAGAAAAGAATACCTCATGCATTGGCAGGAATATTAAGGGTTATAGTAGAATTATAAAAATATATATAGTATATACAATGTCAGTATTATCAGAATTAGAAAATGGCGAAAGTGCAATTATAAGTAAGGTTAAAGGGTATGGAGCATTTCGCAAACGAATTACTGAAATGGGCTTTATTACCGGCACTAAGGTTACTGCTATTAAGAAAGCACCTTTGCAAGATCCGGTTGAATATGAATTACTTGGTTATAGAGTTACGCTACGATTGAGTGAGGCTCATAATATAGAAATAGTTTCGGAACATGAGAAGCCTATAGATGATGACGAGCCATTTGAAGGATTGCTTACCGAAGAAATAATTCAAAAAACAGTTCACAAGCGTTCAAAAACTATTCAAGTAGCATTGGTTGGTAATCCAAATTGCGGTAAAACCACCTTATTTAATTTTGCTACCGGAAAGCATGAGCGTGTTGGTAATTACGGTGGTGTAACTGTAGATATGAAAACAGCAAAACTCAAACATAAAGGATATACATTTCATATAACCGATTTACCCGGAACATATTCTATATCAGAATATACTCCCGAAGAGTTGTATGTTCGTAAACATATTTTTAATACTATGCCCGATGTGGTAATTAATGTAATAGACAGTTCAAATTTAGAACGAAATCTTTATTTGACCACTCAACTTATAGATATGAATATACGTATAGTGGGAGCTCTTAATATGTATGATGAATTGGAACAAAAAGGCGATGTGTTTCGGTATGATGAATTAGGTAAAATGATTGGAATCCCTTTTGTACCAACTGTTGCTTCGCGTGGTAAAGGAATTTTCGAACTGCTCGAAAAAATAATTGATGTGTACGAAGAAAAAGAACCATATATGCGTCATGTACATATAAATTATGGTCAAGAAATAAATTCTGCAATAGAAATTTTAAAATCAGAGATAAAAAAGAATCAACAACTTATTGATGTATTTCATTCCCAATATGTTGCAGTAAAATTACTTGAAGATGATAAAGCATTTGCCCGTGAGTTGGAAAAAATACCGGACATACAGCATATAATTGAATTAGGGAAAAAACAACGAATGATTTTAGAGAAAAATTTTGATGAACGTGCCGAAACTATAATGACCGATGCAAAATATAGTTTTATTCGAGGTGCATTGCGTCAAACATATTTCTATTCCAAAGAAAAACAACAAACAGCATTAAATCATGGGTTAGATACTGTTTTTACTCATACGTGGTTAGGATTTCCAATATTTTTGTTGCTTATGTGGGGTATGTTTCAAGCAACATTTTCACTTGGTAGTTACCCAATGGAATGGATAGATGCAGGTGTGGGAGCTTTAGGTAATTTTATAGAACGTACTATGAGCCAAGGCATGCTTCGCGATTTGGTTATAGATGGAATTATTGGCGGAGTAGGAGGAGTAATTATATTTTTACCAAATATTGTAATTCTATTTTTATGTATTTCTATACTTGAAGATACCGGATATATGGCTCGGGCTGCTTTTATTATGGATAGAATAATGCGTAAAATAGGATTGCATGGAAAGTCATTTATACCCCT
>JAJUFK010000429.1 GCA_029266015.1 Bacteroidota bacterium | reverse complement strand
TTTTTACAACTCGGTATATTAACTGTTCGTAAGCTTTTGCTCCTTTGTCTGTTATTATAAAGTATTCATGTGATTGTGCTATTTTTGCACGTTCTTGTAAATATACTTGAATACTTTTTATTAATTCAGGTACTAAAGGCACAATTCGTTCTTTATTCCTTTTTCCCAGTATTTTTACCGTTTTGTTCCCATAATTGAATGAACTTGTTTGTAAAGTTAGCAATTCCGCTCGCCGCATACCTGTGGAGTACAATAAATCTAAAATTATTTTATCACGTAATCCAACAAATCCTTCTTCAAAAGTTACTAACTCAAATAGATTACTCATAGATTGTTTTTCAACAAATATCGGTAATCTTTTTTTTGTTTTTAATGCATGTATTTTTACTGCCGGATTTTTTGATACATAACCAAATTTGAGTAAATATTCAAAAAATGATCGAACGGCAGTAATTTTTCTGTTTATGCTTCGTGCTGTTACTTCTTTTTCTGATAAATTAACTATCCAAAATCGAATATCAGAATCTAGAATATTTTCTATATTTTTTGAATCTTGTATGGTTTCAAAAAAATCTAGAATATCTCTTTTATACGATGCAACAGTATGTTTTGAACTCCTTTTTTCAAATTCTAAGTAGTTCAAATACTTGTTTAATAATTCCTTATGAAAGGAATTATTGTTCATCTGTTAATTGTAATTTTTGTTTATAAACAGCTTTTATTATTTGTTCTCTTCTTTTGATTGATGGTTTTGTAAATGCTTGACGGTTTCTCAATTCTTTTACAATACCAGTTTTTTCGAATTTACGTTTAAATTTTTTTAACGCTCTGTCGATGTTTTCACCTTCTTTGATAGGTACAATAATCATATTTTTACTCCTTTACTGTTAAATAATTTTTTTAAAAATGGGTTGCAAATGTATAAACTTCGGTTTGAATGAACAAATTTTTTTACTAAAATGTTTTAATATAGTATTTTAATATTTCATAATGTTTGGGTTTTATTATTGCATTTGTTCTTAATTCTTCAATGCTTTCAATTGTTCCAACTATTTTTTTATAATCTAAAATATTTTTTGCAATATAATATGAAACATAGGGAT
>JAJUFK010000081.1 GCA_029266015.1 Bacteroidota bacterium | reverse complement strand
TACCATTTAAGAGCAGTGCCTGTAGCCGTAAGAGCAGTAGCCGTAGCACCTTTGCAATAATTTACGGGTGTAATAACGGTAGGAGCAGAAGGGCAACTTGCACCACAATTTACAATTGCTTGTCCTGCTATTGAGTTGTAAGCATACCCCATAATATTGACATATGCTATATTTTCAAGCATGGTATTACATGAATTTACCGAACCTGTCCATGTTCGAGTAATTTTTGTGCCAAAAGGTATACCTGCCCCTTTACCAGATGGAATTGTCCATCTTACAGTATCTGAAGCAAATGTGCCACTGTTAGAAGAGCTTGTATATGTAATTTCACTTGGTTTAGGGTCAACCATTGTCATGTTGAATGCATAATCAAAATGAAATCTAAGATTTGTAATTTGATGCACACCATGAGCGTCAGCCGGACCACCATTTGCAAATCCTGCAAATCCTACACCAATTGGTACACCGGTGCGCGAATATATAGGACTTTGTGTAGTATCGCTATTTACCCATATACGCAATACATCATTATATAAATGTACTTTTAAAGTATATGGTGAAGTTGTTCCTCCATATGTTACTGTTTGTGTATTGATAACTGTTGTTCCTTGAATATACGAGATTACCAATTGAGTCCCATATTCTTTTTTGATGCTAATAGCAATAGGTGTAGCAGCACCTTCGCGAAGTAATACTCTATATGTTGCGTATTCGGCTTGTGTTACTGTTCCTTCAATAAATCCATTTTGACCATAAGCCCAATCATAAGTCATTTTAGTTGTTGTGCCTCCTATCGAAGATAATTTACCTGCTGATGCTGTCCATCCGCTACCTGTCCAGTCTGTGTTTGATGTAAGAGGAGGAACACTTATAGTTCCATGTGTTTGAGTATATTCTAATGTATAAGTTATAGCATCACCTGATGAATATGTAGTTTTATCGGCAGTTTTCTTTAAACTGCTTGGTGGAATTACTGTAGGAATTTTAGCACAAGTAACCGTAATTTTTGCAGTGTCTGAAATCGGAGATTCATTTGTTCCTTGTATCCATGCGTAGTTTATAATATCCTCGTCGGTTGTTTCACAATTTTTTCCTGACGGAAAGTTAACGGTTGCTGTATATACTATTTTCCCTTTTTGATTAACTTGTAATTTAGGTATAGTCCATGTAATAACCTGTTTACCCCCTGTTATAGTAGTCACTGTTGGTGCTATTCCAAATGGATTTGTACCGGTAAATGCTCCAAATGTCATACCAGCCGGTAATGTGTCGCGTATTACCACATTTGCAATATCTCTACCAGGAACCGGTCCATTACCTAAAATTCGTCGCCATGTATATCCGTCAAATTCTTCAACAAGTAGATTGTCTACAGTTTTTGTGGCTGTTTGGCAAGCATTCGGGTGCCATGAATTGATAGGTTTATTGGGGTTGTAAATATCGGTCCAATCCGGTGTTATAGGATGATAATTACCCCCATCAGCATCGTTTGCTGTGGCATTCCATGACCAGTCATTTGACCAATCTACATTTGTATATGTGTTTGTGTGCATACGCCATTTTGCTCGCAGAGGTTCAGTTCCACCTTGGTGTACCCGTATAGTAAGTCCGTAATAATTTGATAAATGTGTAGTGGTAGTTACCAATAAAGGAGCAAATTGAGCAACTAATCGCTGATTCCAAGAACCACGAGCATCGCTTCCGGCAACTATATTTTCGTGTAATACTGTTACACCTGCAGCAGTACCTCCTTCGTATATATCATTTGCCAAAACCCAACCTGTTCCACAACCTGTGGTTGCAGCTAAGCAACTAATACTTGGGTCATGCATAAAGTATGAAATTCTATAATTTCCATAGTTTATATAGGGTTCAACAGCATCATGGAATAAACGTATTTTAAGAGCATGTGCAGGGGCACTTGCCGGATTAGCAAGACCATCATGAGCATATGAAACTCGCACCCCGGGACGACCACCGTCTATCCATCCTGCATCGGCAGAGTTTTCAAAGTTGATGGTACATGTTACTAAATTACCTTTGTTTGCTTTGCTGCGGTCAAATGTTTTTTCAATTTTCAATGCACGTTTTATTACGTCTACACAGTTACGCTCCATAGTAGCAGTAACATTGTTCGGATAATCATTGGTTGTAGCTCCAAAACCATTACTGCAGCTAATTTGCGCGGTGGTGCAGTATCGTCCGCTTGCATTATCTTTTATTTTTACTGTATACGAAACCTCTCCAATTGTTTGTGCTAATTGACCTGTTTTGAATCCTTTAACAGTACCTAAATTCCATGTTACGGTATGGGTAGCCGCATTGTAAAGCCCACCATTGGCAGCACTTACAAAAGCAAAATCTGCTGGAACATTTTCTACAATAACCGAATTTGTAGCATCTACAGAACCGTAGTTTCTATAACTTAATTTATATGTTATATTGTCGCCGGTAAATGCATAAGTCACACCACCATTTATAGCTCTATATACTTTTAAGTTAGCTTTGGGAAGCATATTTGTTGGAGTATGTGCATTTCCTGTTGTTACTAATAAACCTAATAAACGAAACCAACCATGAAAATAAACCGGAATACTAGTTAAATATCTATCGCCTCCAACTCTAACGTCCCATTCTATAGCACACTGACGATACAGTAATCCCATTAAATCATAATCCTGAGCACCTACTGCAGCAGGAGCTCCTGTGCCGGGAATCCAATTGAGTGTAAATGCCGAAGTACCTGCTCCTGTTGGTGATATTTCCCATTGTAATGTAGCCGGTCCTTTGTATGTTAAACTTGGTCCCCCACCAAACGCTACACATGGGTTATTCCATGGTGTTCCTTGAGGAGCTTTTAAATATTGAGAATATCGAACTGCGGCATCTTTTTCATACGTATTGGGGCTGCTTTGGGTAACAGTATGAGTTGTAGGGTTCCATTTGTATGTAGGATTTCCGTGCCATACATAATTTAAAATGGTTCTCCATGGAGCACGAAAATCTTCACCTTGCATAAAAGTAGACCATGTAGGACTATTACTTACAATGTCTACCCACCCGCCTACAGGAATATTTCGAGCATTTTTATATATCCATTCTCCTACAATCCAGTCACTCGAAGCTTCAGCTTTTAACAGTTGATCTACTTCCCAACCGGTAATACCTTGTGCAGTTAAAAATTCACGAAAAGCTCTAAAATATGCCGGAGCCATATAGTCTACGTGCATTTGTTGTGGCCCTTTAAATTCAGGACATTCCGGTGTGCGTGTATTTGAAAAATTGGTGGTTTCACCCCATGTATTACCATTTTTTACGTAGCCGTCAAAACCAATATTTCCCGATGTGCTTCTACAGTCGCCTAAACCACTGTTTGTAATTTCAACTAATCCTTTTATAACATCAATAGCTTCTTTTTTATAACTTATTGGATTACCACAGGCATCATTTATCCCCATGTTATCACCCCATTGATACCATGCCATGAGTAATGCTAATGCTATATCAAAGTCTCCGTCAGAAGCAGCATCTCCACCAGGTTCGGCAAGTGTGTTTTGACCATATTTATATGTTGGGCGAGGAACTACACAGTCGGAATAGCGTGGTGATTTAACTTTACGTAAATCATGAGTTCGCATCCATAAACCATCAAATATTTTTTTGTCGCCCATATAAGCTGCTGCAAGTAATGCATATCCATCACCTTCGCTACAATCGTATGGACAACCATTGTTCCCTTTTATGTATTGAACACCCCCAAATGTTTCTCCGGTATAGGTGAATTCATTAGCAAATATTTGCCATGCTTCACGTATTAATTTTTCCATTTCGGCATGAACTACTCCGGGGGCATTGTTGGTACCTAAATTACCTAAAGTGTGATTAGTTCCGTATGAATATGGTAAAAATTGCGGAAACGGAAATTTAGGATTACCGGAATTGATGTCAACCACAGGAGCTCCAGGTGCTTGTGCAAACGATGATATTGTTATCAAACATAGTATTGCAAAAAGTACATATTTCTTCATATATATTTGTATTAATATAGTATTAGGTAGGATAACAAAGACTAAAAAAATGCATAAAAGGTTGCATTTATGATTGATTATTTTTTAACAACCACAAACAATACGTCATGAGCCGGTATTGTTGTTTGTAATGCTTTTTTTGTAGTCCCAATATCTTTCTTTGTATAGACATTTCGTATAGTATAAACCCCTTGTGAAAATTGTAATTTTTTATTAAAAATTTTATCGTGAATAGTGTGTGTATTCCAGTCAAAATTAAGCGAATACGGGTGAGTATTTCTGTTGAGAAAGCATAGTGCCCATGCATCATTTTTAAGTGGTTTTATCCATACTTCTAAACTATCATGTTCCATATATTTGAAACCATGTATTCCCAGAGGGTCTTGGTTTATTGCAATTACTTCTTTATTAGATAAAATTTCAATGGTTTCTTTGCTTGCATTTCGCACATCGTTACCCATTATAAGTGGTGATGCAAATATACTCCACAGTGCAAAATGTGCTCGATCTTCGCCAGCGGTCATGCCATTGCCAACTTCCATCATATCGTAGTCGTTCCAAGCATCGGGTTTGGTATATTGGCGAATACTGTCGCGCAGATATACAATTTTCATAACTCCCCAACTCGACCATGTGCCATGGTTTACCTCACAGTCAAAACAGTTCGTTATATCTCCGGTTACTCGCCATAAATGTCCTACCTTACTGCCCCATTTCCATGGTTCGTTGTTTCCCCATTCGCAAATGCTCAATATTATTGGTCTGCCTGTAGCATACAAGGCATCGCGCATAGTTATGTAAGCTTCTTCGGCATTGAGTTTATCGGTGTAGCACCAATCATATTTCAAAAAATCAACTCCCCATTCAGCATATTTTCGAGCATCTTGATATTCATGCCCTCTACTGCCCGGATATCCTGCACATGTGAGTTTTCCGGCACAATTGTATAATCCGAATTTCATTCCTTTTGAGTGTACATAATCGGCAAGATGTTTCATGCCTTTGGGGAATTTTACGGGGTCGGCTATTAAATTTCCTTGTGCATCACGTTCGCGAGCCATCCACCCATCGTCTAATACTATGTATGTGTATCCGGCATCTTTTAATCCTTTTGAAATTATACTGTCGACCATGCCAATGATAAGATCTTCGTTTATATTAGTTTCAAATGTATTCCAGCTGTTCCAACCCATAGGAGGAGTTTTTGCTAATCCTTCAAATTTTTGAGAATACACGTTTATTACTATCAGAACAAAGCACAATGGTATGATTTTTTTCATTGTAATGAGTTTATTTTTATTATTTTTACTTTTAGTAACAGTTTATTTTTTTAAGTGCAAAAGAATTTTTTTGCATTTTTGTTTTGAACCGATAAAAATACATATTTTTATGTACTTTTTAAGTTTTTTTTAAAAAAAATCTACTTTTGACTTAAATAATTCAATGAAAAAAACTACTTCGAATATTACTATTTATAAAGCATCAGCTGGTTCGGGTAAAACGTACGCTTTGACAAAGGAATATATTCGTCTTTTATTACATGCTTCTTCTCATAATTTTAAAAATATTTTGGCGGTAACATTTACTAACAAAGCTTGTGGTGAAATGAAAGAGCGTATTTTGGAAACGTTGTTTGCTTTATCAAATAATATTTCATCAGTTGTATATGCTCAAGATTTATGTGATGAATTTTCTTTTACCCATGAACAATTAGAATTGGAAGCCAAACGAATTTTACACGAAATTTTACATAATTATTCTTTTTTTTATGTTGAAACTATCGATACGTTTTTTCAGCGAATTATTCGAAATTTCGCTAAAGAGTTAGGATTACATTCGTATTACGGGTTACAATTAGATGTGGAAACTGTTATTCAAAACAGTATTAAAGAATTGTTTCTTCATATATATGAATATCCTCAAATTCAACAATGGCTTATAGAATATACTAATTCAAAAATTGATGAAGCTAAAGAACGTGATGTTTTTAAATCTTTAGTAAAAGATAGTAAAATTTTACTATCAGAATCATTTATGCAAATACATGATTCTCATGTTGCTTTTGATGAAATTTCTACTTTTTTTAAAAAATTAGAACAGATAATTAGTGAATTTGAAAATAAAGTACAAGTTGTGGCAAAACAAATAGTTGCCATATTTACAAAGCATGGGTTACAATCAGTTGATTTTAAGGGTGGTTCACGAAGTTGTATGAACCCAATATATGCAATAGCAGAAGGCAAAGAATTCGATTATGAAGTTGCTAAATTCCAAAAGCTTCTGAATCATGATGAATGGTTTGCCAAGATGTCGCCTGTAAAAAATGTACAATCTGTATTAGAAAATACGCAAATACCTCAGTTATTACAAACGATATTTGATGTATATGCAGGACCTAATGCTATTAAGTATAGAACGGCACAATTGCTTTTAACAAATAAGTATTTGGTTGGTATGTTACAAGCTATTCAGCAGTCTGTTGATTTATATTGTAAAGAACAAGAACTTTTTCTGATTTCAAATACCAATAAGTTTTTACAAACTATAATTGGTGATAGTGATGCTCCTTTTGTGTACGAAAAAATCGGATGTTTTATTAAGCATATGATGATAGATGAATTTCAAGACACATCTAAAATGCAGTGGCACAATTTTTTTCCGCTTATAAATAATGCGTTAGCCGAAGGTGGCAGTGCTCTTGTAGTTGGTGATGTAAAGCAGTCTATTTACAGGTTTAGAAATGGTGATTGGAAATTGTTGCACAATACAATATATAAGGATTTTTCGCATGATGTGCATACCGTATCATTGCAACATAATTGGCGAAGTCGAAAAAACATTATTCAATTTAATAATGTGTTCTTTAAAGTATTTTCAAAAACGATAGAAGCATCATTTCATAAAAAAATTCATGATGATGGAATTGATACTATTCCCGATGATATGGTATCTGTAATACAAGATTTATATTCAGATGTTACACAAGAAATTTCAAATCGCACAAAAGATGGTGGATATGTGCAAATCCAGATTGTAGAAAAAGATTCATATTTGGAATTAGTACTGCAACAACTTATAAAAGATGTTGTTTATGTTTTAGAACAAGGGTATGCTCCCGAAGATATAGTTTTTTTATGTCGTGAAAAAAAACATATTTCTTTATTAGTTTCTTATTTTAATGAACAAAAACAAGTATATCCTCAGTATACCGAAGCTTTTTCAATTGTTACCGGTGAAGGATTATTATTATCCGGTTCTGATGCTGTTCAGTTTATACTGGCATATTTACAGTGGTTAGAAAATTCGGCAGTTGTGTTTAATAAAAAGTTGATGAGTATAATATTTGCTCGTTTGTATAGCACTAATTCTTTGTATGATATTAGTAATTCAAATGATTTTGAATCACAATTGCAATCACTGTCTCATATTTCAAAGGATATGTCATTGCTTCAAATTATAGAAGCTGTTATTCATGGTTTTACATTGTATACAATCAGTCATGAATTAGTTTATATAGTTGAATTTCAAAATATTGTATATTCATATTGTAAGAATAATTCTGTGTCAATTTCACAATTTATAGAATGGTGGTATGAGCATGAGGATAGTTTATATATAAAACAAGAACCCAAAGGATATATGCGTGCTATGACTATTCATAAATCAAAAGGGTTACAATTCTCTGTTGTGTTTATGCCGTTTGTTAATTGGAAACTATTTGGAAAACCTTTATTGCTGTGCGACACAAAACACACTGATTTTACAGATATGCCTTATGCAATAGTGCCATATAATAATGCTATGGCAAAAACACAATTTTCACAACAATATTTGATTGAAACGTTGCAAAGTTATATTGACAATTTAAATATAGTATATGTTGCATGTACACGTGCTGTTGATGCTTTATATATGTATATACCAAATCAAGCAGATTCAGATAGAATATCAAATTATATAGGTGTGAATTGTAAAGAATTGCAAGAACAATTTCCCGAAGGGAATCATACTGAAACATTGTTTTCTTTGGGAGAATTACCTCCAAAAACTAAAATTATTGTAAAGGAAAATGCTGAACAAAATTCTTATCCTGTTTATATCCGGAAACTTGCAATATTACCTATGCCGGAATCATTACGTTTTGTAGATAGAATCAATGTTCGAAGAAAAGAACAAATTCATGGATTAAGAATGCATAGAATGTTTGAATATATTATTACTCTTCAAGATATTGAAACAGCGGTTCAACAGGCACTTTACGAAAAAATTATTGATAAAACTGAAGTGTCTTTATATGTAGAGTATTGTACAAAAGCTATTTTACAGAGCAATGTGCAACGTTGGTTTAATCCGCAATATACAATTGTAACAGAGCAAAGTATTCTTACTCCTCAAGGTGAAAAACGCCCTGATAGAATTGTTTTTACATCTGACAGAGATGTAGAAGTAATTGATTATAAATTTACGGCAGAACAAAATCCTAAGCATATAGTTCAGGTAACAGAATATGTTTCTGTATTAGAATCAATGGGGTATTCGGTTCAAGGTTTTGTATGGTATGTATTGCAAAACAATGTTGTTCTTGTTGGTAAATAACGTCGAATTCACATTAAAAAACACATACAAATACACAAGTATTAATCGGAAATTCGTTCTTGTTTTTCTCCGTTGGCATACACAAATTCTATGAGACCATATTTTTGAGCATATAGAATTTCTCTAATTGCATATGGTTCTGTATTTGGAATACAGTCGAGTAATGTAATGTGTAAAACAGACGTATATGTTTTATTTTGCACTGTATATTCAGATAATATTTCACCTGTTGATGATACTTTGTCTAGATTTTTATACCCTTTGTCTGTCATGGAAAGAGAAACGGAACCAAAAGGGGTATATACAGTTGTAACTTTTTGATGAATCAAATCAAAACAGCAAGAATATCCTTTAATATTTATATAAATGTGATCTCCGTAGCCATCACTATGAGGATAAAATGATACAGAAAACGGTATTCCATATGTAGATGAATATGATTGATATTTTTGTTCTGTTTTACTTGCTTTGGTGGGTATGCCCATTATTATAGTTTTACCGGGAGAATAATCAACATAATTTGAAATTTGATTAAAACTACTTTTAATACCTTTACTGTCAATCATAGTAAACAGTGTTATGCTATCTGCTATATACCATTCTTTGGTTGACTGGTCAATGGTATAAGTTACATGTTTAATAGCACTATCTTCTTTACAGCCAATTGTAAAGAGTAATAGGGCACTTACAAAAAAATTAATTTTTACGTTCATACCATTCTCCATTTGACATTGTAATTCGTAAAATTCCGTACGTTGTGTTATAATATAAACTATCAGGTGTAATTGTTTGAGAATTTGGAAATTCTCTATATCCTTGTATTGCATATACTTTATAATATGTTCCGGTATGTAATGATACAGAATCTAAATATAACTCAGGATTTATTGTAAAAT
>JAJUFK010000309.1 GCA_029266015.1 Bacteroidota bacterium | reverse complement strand
CATGCTTGCGTAACTTTTACATAATATCCTCGTCCCCATTCTACTTTTTGCAACGAATTGAGTGCCGGTGCGTTGGTTGACGAATAGAAACCATTAAAATCTTTTACGATTTCTACATTTGACCATATACTCGACAATGCTTTGTTTACATCGGTACTGCCTTGTATTGGGCAACCTATTAAATTCCATCCAGCTTTTAATTGTACTTTTTGTGTTCCTACGGTTACCGTAATTGCTGCACGTGCACTTTCACACGTATTTACAGTTTGCGACACATAGTATGTAGTGCTGCCTACCGCTGCCGTACTTGGTGTTGGCGCTGTAGTACTTGCCGTTCCGCCTGTTGCTACCGTATACCATTTAAGTGCGGTACCTGTTGCTGTTAATGCTGTTGCTGTTTGCCCTACCGTATAATTTACAGGACTGCTTACTGTAGGTGCGGCAGGTACTGCATTTACGGTAACTACTATAGCATTCGATATAGCTTTACAACCCGCAGCATTGGTTATTTCTACCGTATAACTGCCTGATGTGAGGTAAATATCGTGCGTTGACGTTCCCGTTCCTACCGCTGTTGTTTGATTACGCCACCATTGATAAGTTAAGCCCGTTCCTGTATTGGCACTCAGTGTTACACTACCTGCTCCGTTACAAAATGTGGTTGCTCCACTTGCAGTAATAGTAGCCGTTGGTAATGCGTTTACTGTTACTACTATAGCTGCTCTGCTACTTTCTACATTATTTACCGTTTGCGATACATAGTATGTTGTGCTACCAGCGGTTGCAGTACTTGGTGTTGGTGCTGTGGTACTTGCTGTTCCTCCTGTTGCCACCGTGTACCATTTAAGTGCGGTACCCGTTGCAGTTAATGCTGTTGCAGTTGCCCCTTGGCAATACGTTACAGGTGTAGTTACCGTTGGTGCAGGTGTGGTTGCTGCTGCAAAGGTCATATAATTTAAATTTATATAATCCGTAGCACCTATAGTTACCCGTATTACTTGTGCTCCTGCTGTTAATGTTATGTTTGGTATTACCACATCTTGCCATGTTTGCCAACCTCCCGTATTGGGTATTGCCACATTATTGGCTATAGTTACACCATTTGCTGCTACACTAAGTGTTCTTCCATCACCCTGACAGGCTACTCTGAGTGTGAGTGTATAGGTGCCTGCCGTTACCACATTTACACTATATTCTAACCATTCTCCTGCAGTTGCATAGCCTATATTATACCCGCCACCTGCATCGGTACACGTTTCTATATCTACATCTTCATCTGTTCTAAAAGCCGGTGGACTTGGTACACTTGTACCCGGAGTATTGTCTAAATACCCTACACCATTGCCACCAACATCAAAGTTCTCGAACTCAATCTTTCCAGGTATGTTTGGTGCGGTGCCTCCGTATGGGCCTTTTGCTACATTTACTTTAATACTCACCGCTGCCGATGTAGTTTTAGCTCCGGTATTATCGGTTGCTACGGCTGTTATACTATAGGTACCTGCTGCTACATTTGTCCACGAATAGGTATAAGGTGATGTAGCATCTTCGCCAAGTTTAGTTGTGCCGTTATAAAATTCTACTTTTGAGATAGTTCCATCGGCATCGGCAGCAGTAGCATTAATAGTTACCGTAGCCGGAGCTGTAAATAATATAGCTGCTGTAGGTGCAGTAATAGAAACTGTAGGCGGCACACCATTATTACAATTTGCAAACGGATATGGTGCCGGACAACATGCCAAACTTGGTTGTGACGCAAAATATTGTTTTAACCAGGTCATAGCAGGACGATCTCCTAAAGGATTTGCAGTATAATTTGTACTATATTGAATACCGGTGTCAGTTCCTGTTGGACCAAGAACACCATTCCCACTAACCCATGTTTGTCCTTGAATATAACCCCAAAATGTAATACCGGCAACATGCGGATGTTCCCATGCAACCGGAATTAAGGCCGCAAATTGATCGCGTTGTTTTGTTTCATTAGGATCGGCTGTAATATCAAATTCGGTAATATGAACAGGCAATCCTGTTTGATCCCAAATTTGATCAATACATGCTTTAAAATTTGCTGCGGTTAAATTATTAATACCATGACATTGCAATCCTACACCATCAATTAAATTCTTTTTTCCATCAGTTAAATTAGGTGCATTTTTAATTGCATTTGCCATAGCAATATATGGAGTTCTACAATTATTCCAGTTCATTTCTATATTATACTCATTTATAAGAAGAACAGCATCAGGAAAATATTTACGAGCCAACTGAAAAGGCCATATAGCCCAACCATATTGATTATTAATATCGGCAGCGTTTGCAGGTTCTGCTTTATACCCTGCAATAAGAGCATCTTTTAAATTTTGAGCTATAGCAGTATTTACCGGTTCATTCAAAACATCTATAAGTTTCAATCCTCCCATAGGTCCATAATGGTCGGCAACAGCTTTTACCCATGCTTCAATACGGGTTTTAATTTCGGCTGAACTTGTGCTAGCTATCCAACTTGGTGTTTGTGCCCCCCACATTAATGCATGAAATTTGAATAATCCACCTGAGTTTTTAGCAGTATTATATGCTAAATCAGAATTACCCCAATTATATACACCTTTAGTATTTTCAACTGACCCCCATTTAGAACCATTTTCAGAAGTAGTTTGATTCCACAGTGATGTATAATTACTCGGAACACTATACGCAATAATATTTCCAAGATATTTACCTTTACATTTTCCTATTTGTGCATACCCCGATACTATTATGCCAAGTATCAATACAAGTATTACTGTTATTTTTCTCATAGTATATTATTTTTAAAATTATCTTATAATCCAATCGAGTGTACAGGCTGCTTTAACTTTTACCAAATAGCCTTGTCCCCATTTAACTGTTGACAAAGAATTGAGTGCCGGTACATTTTTTATGTCCCAGAATGAATCCTGGTCTTTTACCGTTTCTACCTGCGACCAAATACTTGAAAGTGCTTGTTGCAT
>JAJUFK010000325.1 GCA_029266015.1 Bacteroidota bacterium | reverse complement strand
CACCTACATTAAAATCATATGCATATCCTATATATAATTGCTCTTGTATAATAATGCCTGCAAGTGCTACCATAGATTCATCTATTCTATACGATGCTCCTAACCAGAATTTTTTATTAAAATACACATTGGAATTTGCTTCTACCTGATAAACATTGCTACCGCTTTTAGCATATACTGTTGGCACAATAGCAAGTTTTTCGCCTGCCTTTATTCTATATTGAGCATAGCCATAAAAGTGGCGTGGCATATTAAATATAGTTGCAGTTTGCAATGATGTTTGTATATGTGCCGATGATACCCCTATAGCAAAATCTTTGTGTAAAAACTGTAAACCAAAATCAATAGTTGGTTTCAAACCGGATTGCATATCAAGAATTGCTGCAGGGTCGGTAGTTGTTTCATCTTGAAATTCTAATTGGCTCCCATCAAGCATTCTATGTATTACCCCGGCTGCAAAACCGGCAGTAAGAGCTGTATTGTCAGAAAATTGTGCTGTATATGAGTATAATAATTTTGCATACAATGATTGCTCATATCCTACTTGGTCATTTATTATATTGAGTCCAATACCTCCAAAGCGTGTAGCATTGTCAACACACAGAGTTTGCGTAAGTGGACTGTGGTCAAATCCAAACCATTGTTTACGTGCCAATACAGTTGCCCGCAAATTATTTGTACTGCCGGTATATGCCGGGTTAAATGACAATTCGTTAAACATATAATTTGTTTGCTGAATATCGGTTTGTGCTATAGTTAAAGAATGCGTTACTCCTATAAGTAATATTACAAGTATATATGAATATATTTTTGCCATAAGTATCTATTTAATCTGTTATTTCTATTGCACTATCATCTTTTGGTTTTGTTAATTTAATAGCTTGATTTATTGATATTTTTTGTCCGTTATTGTATGCTACTATAAATGAATTATACCCTAATTGATCTATTTTTGTTTTTGCACCTTCTACTTCATCTAGATTTCTATATAAACCTACAGTATAGCGATAGAATCCATCAGGATATTTGGTGCAATACGTTGGAATTCCCGGAAATTGCTTTTCTATTTTTGCAAATGTTTGAGCATTACATGCACTTCGTGTTGCCGAAATTTGAATACGATAATATACTCCCTGTTCAACAGGTTCTTCGTTCCCTTGCGATTGAGCAACACGTTGAGCCAATTGATTATGAAACTTAGCCTTTTCGCCTAAATGAAGTTGTTCTACATTTACTATAGTAAATGAGGTTCTTCTGTTCATTTGATGTTCTTCTTCTGTTTGTGCATTTGGCACCAACGGACGCGTTTCACCCCACCCTTGCCAAGCCAAACGTTTATCACTAATTCCTTGTGAAATAAGATAATCTACAACAGATTTCGCTCTATTATGTGATAAGGTAATATTATATTCATCACTTGCTCTATTGTCTGTATGTGAATTTATTTGAATACATATTTCTGGATTATTACGCAAAATATTTACAATATTATTTAACTCTGTAATAGATTCAGGACGAAGGCTGTATTTATCTAAATCATAAAAAATATCGCGTATAATATATTCTTTACCGGCAACTATTTTTTGCATTGTAAAATTTAAATTATATCCATGAAGTGAATCCATATAGGTATTTTGAGTAATTCCCATAGTAGAAACCCATTTACTTTCAGGATTCAAAAATTCATCTTTAAATGTAATAATAGTATAATCCATATCTTTTTCTAAAAATTGATATGAATACACACCAAATTCATCGGTAATTAAAGTATCTGAGATTTGTTTAGTATTATTTTGAATTACTACAATAGCATTGGGTATTGGCTGATACGTATCTTTATCGGTAACTCTACCGGCAGCAACAATTTCAACTTTTTTATATTCAAAATAATATAAGTCATCACCACCAACACCACCGGGACGACTCGATGTAAAAAAACCTGAATTATCTGAAAGCAATAATAAACCAAAATCATCGGCACTACTATTAAATGGAGCTTTTAAATTTACAGGTTTTGAAAATGAAGTATCTATAAATTCAGAATAAAATATATCTAATCCACCAAATCCCATATGTCCGTTTGATGAAAAATAAAGCCCTTTAGTATCAAAAGCATAGGGAAACATTTCATCAAAAGGAGTATTTATAGGTTTCCCTAAATTTTCGGGTTTTCCCCATTTATCAGTTTGCGGATCACGTTTTATAACCCAAATATCAGTTCCTCCCAATCCAGCAGGATTATTTGAGGCAAAATATAATGTGTTACCATCGGGAGTAATTGAAGGATGCCCTGAACTATATGCCGTAGAAAAATGTTCAAATTTCTTTGGTTTTGACCACATGTTAGTTGCTTCATTATAATCTGAAGTATAAATATTACAATTCTTCTCAATACCCTTTGCTCCATTACATTGCATAATATATGCTATATTCCGTTTGGGGTCAAAAGAAAATGTGCCATCGTTATAACTTGTATTAATTCCCTGCAAACGTATAGGAGGTGCCCAAATATTTGATTTCTCATTATGAAATGTTTCGTACAAATCTTCAAACCCCTCACCTGTAACATTATACGTATAACCATCGGGAGTTTTACGCGACGATGCAAATATGACTTTTTCTTTACAAGCTGCAGGTGAAAATTCATTGAAATTTGTATTTAACTCCTGCACATTTCTATATTCATAAATATTCTCTAAACTTTTTGCAGTAT
>JAJUFK010000340.1 GCA_029266015.1 Bacteroidota bacterium | reverse complement strand
AGATAAAAAATCACTCAGTTACAATTTAATAGAAAATTTTAGTGTTGATGCAGATAAATCAATGTGGGTTGCAACTCGCAATGGATTAAATAAGTTTGATTACAAGACTAAAACATTTACACATTATGTTTACGACGAGAATAATGCCAATACGGTAACAAATAATTATATTTTTTCAATTTTACATGATAATTCCAATAATTTATGGATAGGCACATTAACCGGTGGAATGAATGTAATGCCACATGGCAGTAATGAAGTAAAACGTGTAATTAATAACAAAGTATATGACTTCCCCGAAGTGAGAGCAATTTTTCAGGATTCAAAACAAAATATTTGGGTCATTACATCACAAATGGGAATTTACATACAATATAAAGGAACTCGTGATTTTGTAAAATTTCAAACAAAAGCATATAGTGTAAACCCCAAATTTTTTACAGGTCTATCATCTATCAATGAGGACATTTTTGGAAATATATGGATTGGTTCTTTTATGGGAGGAATTGTAATTTTTAATCCACACAATCAATCATATCAATTTTTTAAAGAAGATATGCCTGCGCCTCAAAGTATATGTGGTAATAGTATTCGAGCAATTTACAGAGACAAAATTGGCAATATGTGGTTGTGTTCACATGGTGGTGGGATTAGTTTATATAGTCCAATATCCTCGTCTATTACTACATACGCTCGCAGTCCATATAAAAATAGTGTTCCCGGTAATATCATAAGTTGTTTTGAGCAAGATTATCAAGGTAATATGTATGTGGGTACAGATGGTGCCGGTTTTACTAAGTTTAATGTTCAAAAACAAGAATTTACCAATTATAGTATAAAAGATGGATTAGCTTCTGATGCAATTCTTGATATAAAAGAAATAAAACCCGGCATTCTTGCAATTGCATCATGGAATGGAGCTCTTAATATATTTAACGAGAAAACAGGTACTTTTACCAAATACACATTTAAATCATCTAATTCAAAAACGGTTTCATTAAATATATACGGATTGCTGTATGATTCATCTACCGACTTGCTTTGGTGTAGCACGTTTGGTGATGGAATTGTAGTGTTTGATTGTAAAACCTACACGTTTGTTCCAGAGAATAAACTAAAAGAATTATATCCTGAATGGAATAATTCAATGTTTACTTCAAAAATTTTATTTGATACAGTTGATTCATCGGTATGGTTTATTGATGGAATTGTGTTGGGGCGATATAAAAATAAGACGGTTCATTCATTTTATCAAAGTGATTCAACATCAGAATGTACCGATGGTATGTTTTGCAGCGATATTTTACAGACTAAGTCGGGAATGATATATATAGCAGGATATTCCGGGTTTAAGTATTTTGATAGAAATGAAAATTGTATTAAAAATATAACATTTCCACATTGTAATTTTTCTGATGCAAAATCATTACTTGAAGATGGTAAAGGCAATATTTGGGTTGCAACGCCGCAAGCTTTGTTCCGATACGATCCTAAAAATAAAACAGTTAGAAATATATCACAAGTATGGGGTATGCCGCATATTCAATATTATAGAAAATCTGCATTTAGAACCAACGATGGCCATTTATATTTTGGTAGTTTAAAGGGATTTATTGTTTTACACGAAGATAGTTCATATACATATAATATTACCCCCTCTCTTCATATTACTAAATTATATATAAATAATATAGAGCAACGTCCCGGCATGGAAGGTAGTCCTATATCTAAAGATATTACATTACTTAAAGAATTAGTTTTGTCTCATAATCAGTCGTTTATTACAATTGAATTTGGGGTTTTGAATTTTATTGATAATGAAAAATCTTTGTGTAAATATAAAATGCTTGGGTTTGACAGAGATTGGATTTACGCAGGTAAAGAACGACGAGCTACCTATACTAATATTCCTCCGGGCACCTATACTTTCCTTGTTTCTACTACAAATAGTGAGGGGCAATGGATTGAAACACCTCATTCTTTAACCATAATTATTTTGCCGCCTTGGTGGAAAACTTTGTGGTTTAAATTGATTGTAATTCTGATTATTGTATTTGGGGTGTTCATATTTATTCATTTACGTGAAAAAGCTATTAAAGAAATTAATAAGCAATTAGAACAAAAAGTTGATGAAAAAACCAAAGAATTGCAATTGGCCAATAGTACTCTGCTCGAACAAAAAAATACAATTGAAAAACATTACGAAAATTTACGAGAGCAACAATTGGTTATTGAAATTAAAAATTCGCAATTGCAAGAAGCTCTTAATACAAAAAATAAATTACTTACTGTAATTGCACACGATTTCAAAAATCCTTTGTCTACATTGATTGGATTTGCAAAATTATTACAAGATAAAATTGTATCTAAAAAATCTTCGGATTTACTACCCGGTATTCAATCTATTGTAAATTCTGCACAAACAATTCATAATCAAATGATTGAGGTACTTGAGT
>JAJUFK010000310.1 GCA_029266015.1 Bacteroidota bacterium | reverse complement strand
TGTTCATAGTAAGTTAATTTTTAGTGAGTACTATTTTTAATATAATTATTTCTATTTTTACTTCTTTTTTTTTCTAAAAATTCTCTAAATTCTTTGCCAATTGAGGATTTACAATAAAATTATACAAAAAAAAAATTACATAACACCTTTCAACACGTATTTTTTTTATTTTTTTTAGTTTTTTTTCTGAAATTTCTCATTTTTTTAACTTTCCTATAGGTAAAAACTTCAAAAATACTTGTTCTGAATGCGGTGCTTTATCTATTTCATCTGTTAAATCCTGACCACTCCAATGATGATAATGCATCCCCCTATACCACTTTAAACTATGTGTCATATCATATATCAATCCTTTATATGCAACCCATATTTCGGGTGAATCTTGCCCATTTTTCAATGACAATTGACGTTCTGTATATTCAGGTAATTCATGTTCCATATTTTAAAAAAAACTCTTACCTTATAATAAGGTACTTGCTAATTCAGCCAATTCACTACGTTCGCCTCTAACTAAATTTATATGAGTAAATATTTTTTGTCCTTTCATTTTAGTACTTAATACCGATAAACCATTTGAAAAACTATCCAAATACGGTGAATCTATTTGTTGAATATCGCCGGTAAAAATAATTTTGGTTCCCTCTCCTGCTCTGGTAATAATTGTTTTCACCTCATGGGGAGTTAAATTTTGTGCTTCATCTATTATAAAAAACACTTTAGGCAATGAACGTCCACGTATATATGCTAACGGAGATATTTCCAAACGTCCGTCTTTAAGCATATTATCTATTAAATTTACTTGCTCACCGTTTCTGTGTAAATTTTGTTTTATAACTTGTATATTATCAAACAATGGTAACATATACGGACGAATCTTATCTTTTTCACCTCCCGGCAAATATCCTAAATCTTTATTTCCTAAAGCTACAATAGGACGAGCAAGTAATATTTGCTCATAATGTTCATGTTGCTCAAGCGCTGCAGCCAATGCAACTAATGTTTTTCCCGTTCCTGCTTTTCCAGTAATTGCAATTAATCGTATATCTTTATTATTAAGTGCATGCAATGCAAATGTTTGTTCTGCATTTCGTGGTTCAATACCAAATACTTGACGTTTAACTACACGTGTTATAACTTTATCGTTGGCATTATAATATGCAATTATACTGGATTTATCACTTTTTAATATAAAATATTCATGACTTGTAGGATGTTCTATACCTATTTCTTCAGGAGTTATACTTAAATCCCCCGTTTTTCCATACATTTTACTTATCAATGCAGAATCTACATTATTTATGACTCGTACACCTTCTTCTATAGTATCTAAATCCTGTAATTTATCATTTTCAAAATCTTCGGCTGTTAAACCAATAGATTTTGCTTTCATACGTAGATTTATATCTTTGGTAACTAATATAACCGGTATTTCTTTATTCTTTTCTTTTACTATGATAGCTGTTGCTAATATTCTATGATCGGGAATTTGTTCTGCAAAAGCATTTTTCACTATTGCCGGATATTCCGCATGAGTTTTTACATATAATTTTCCTAAACCTTCACCTAGAGGAACTCCATCGGTAAAAAGTTTATCTCCAGCTATAGCATCTAATTCACGTGTAAATTGTCGTGCACTCCAACTTAATTCATTATCACCTTTTTTAAATTTATCTAATTCTTCTAAAACGGTAATTGGTATTACTATATCGTTTTCTCTAAACGCATAAATTGCTCGGTAATTATGTAATATTACGTTTGTATCTAATACAAAAATTTTATTTTTCTTTTTTGCCATAATTTGTTTTTAATTTACAAAATATAAAAGTATACATAAAAACCACGTTGTTATTCACTTGGCTGTAAATTTATATTAACAAGTTATTAAGAAAATGTATTTTCTATTAAAGTAAATATAGCAATTGAAACCACTATAGCCTATGTTTTTTAATAAGTGAGTGGTTTGAATTAAAAAAATATATTAACCTAATGAGAAATGTGATAAAGATGTATTCTATAAAAACCTATATAATTCCCTTTTCTTGTGCAATTACATAGATTTGATGTACTATTTGATCTGTTGAAATAGTTTTTCTATTAAATATTATATCAAATAATTCACTTTCTGGTTTATTTCCATCAAAAAAACTCATGAATTGTTTGCGTTTTTCATCTATTTCATGCACTTTTTGAATTCCCTCTGATATAGAAATACCAAAACGTTTAGCAACTGATTCTGCTCTCCAATCCAATGGTGCAATTAATTTTATATGTAATGATTTGGAAATATGTTTTGCCAACACACAACCTGCTCTACCAACTATAACAAAGCGACCTTTATTTGCATATGATGTTACAATATCGGTAATATGACGTATTACATGCTCATCACTCACATAGCGTTTTGATATAGAAAATGCAGAAAAGAAATCTTCTATTGAACTTTTTATTTGAGCACCAAATACATGTGAAATTTGAGAAGGTTGAACTTGCAATTTATGGGCAACATTTATGAGTATTTCATTACTCAAACACTGCCATTGCGATTCTTGTGCCTTATTGGCATTTATTTTAGCAACAAGCATTTGTGCTACTTGCGAACCATAACAACCATATTCACGTGAAATAGTGATTACAGGTCCAACAGTTTTAGGTGCCTTATCTGGCATCTGCAACTTATCATTCATATATTGTAAAAATACACTTTCCATGGCTATTATATATTAGGGTTAATTATTATATAAATATAAGTAATTATATGCACAATTTCAAGTATTCCAATTATATTTTTTATCTATTCATTCTATAAAATTATGGAAATAAACATTGCATTTAATAAAATGTGTAAAACTATTCTATTGTAACCCGTTGTGCATTTAGGCAATATTTATTTTAAGATTATTTGAATTTCTATTAAAAACAAATTTGTTTATTCCCTGAATAACAGTAAGAGCAGTGATTTTAGATAATATTCTTGTTTTGAACC
>JAJUFK010000436.1 GCA_029266015.1 Bacteroidota bacterium | reverse complement strand
CCAATTATAAAACATTTAAAATATATTCAAACAATTACAAATATTATTGTAGTTGCTATAGAAAATAAACGATTATATAAAGAATCCATTGAAAAAGAAGCATATAAAAAAGAGCTTGAAGTTGCTTCTCGTATGCAAGCCATGCTAATTCCTTCGTTTGATGCTTTGCCCAAAAATAACTATTTAAATGTTGCTGCATATTATCGTCCTCATTCACAAGTAGGAGGTGATTATTATGACTTTATTTCATTAAATAATCAAGAATTTGGTTTTTGTATTGCAGATGTTTCCGGAAAAGGTGTGTCTGCTGCAATTTTAATGTCAAATTTTCAAGCTAATGTCAGAGC
This sequence comes from Bacteroidota bacterium, assembly GCA_029266015.1. Taxonomy (GTDB): domain Bacteria; phylum Bacteroidota; class Bacteroidia; order Bacteroidales; family UBA1715; genus MWCJ01. Next base: position 700 of record JAJUFK010000436.1, on the reverse strand, counting down.
TCTTTTTAAAAGTAATATTTCTTTAATTCAGTTAATTAAGGAATTGAATCAACATGTGAATGAGAGTGCTCACGGTGAAAAATTTATTACGTTCTTTATTGGAAAATACAATGTTCGAGATAGAATTTTACATTATATAAATGCCGGACATAATCCACCATTATTACTCAAAAAGAAAGAAAATACCATGTTGTATCTTACCAATGGGTGTGTTGGATTAGGAATGTTTGATGATATTCCAACAATTAAAGTTGGAACTGTGCATATTGATTCGGGGGATAAAATGGTTTGCTATACCGATGGGTTAGTTGAAGCCGAAAATGAAGATTATAATGAATTTGGAACTTTTCCACTTGAGGGAGCTTTATCTATAGATGGGAATATTGAAGAAACAATTCAATATTTAAATGATAAATTAGAACAATTTTTACATGGTAAAACATTAGGTGATGATATTTCCATTATTGGGTTAGATTTCTTTTAAACGAATTATTACTTTTCGATGTAAAGCATCATCAATTTCAAAAAGAGTATTATATTCTTGTTTTCCTACTTTTTGTATTTCGGGTACAATTATAAAATGAATTTTATCTTTTGATATTTCAAATTTAGCACATTCGTTTATAAAATATTCTTTTGTCGATGCAATTCTTCTTTGAGCTAACTGAACATTATATTCATAGTTTCCTCCTTTACCGGT
>JAJUFK010000253.1 GCA_029266015.1 Bacteroidota bacterium | reverse complement strand
GTAAGAGACAGTGTTACAGGCGAAGAATTAATAGCTGCAACTATATATAATTTACAAACAAAAGAAACTACAGTAACTAATGAAAATGGATTTTATTCAATTCATTTAACAGAGGGTGTATATGTGTTAGAATTTTCATATCTTGGATATGCGGTTAAAACAGAAACATTTACACTAAATAAACATATAAACTACACTATACTATTAAAAAACACATCTATAGAGCTTAATAAAATAATTGTTAATGCTAGAAAAACTGAACTGTCTGGACTTGCAAAAAAAATATCTTTACAGCAAATCGAACAAACCCCTACAATATTTGGAGTTCCTGATGTTATAAAGGTCTTGCAATTACAACCAGGAATCAAAAATATTGGTGATGGTGCATCTGGCATGTATGTGCGAGGAGGAAATAGGGATCAGAATATGATAATAATAGATGACGCTACAATTTACAATGTTTCACATATGTATGGCTATGTATCATCAATAAATCCAACTATGCTCAAAGATGCAACTTTCTATAATAGTAATATACCTGCTGAATTCGGGGGTAGAATTTCTTCAGTATTAGATACTAAAATGAAAGAAGGAAATATGAATTCAAACACAGGACAAATTAGTTTCAGCCCATTAACAATAGATGGCAATATTGAAGGCCCAATAAAAAAAGATACTTCTTCATATTTTTTTGCATTACGAAAAAGTGTACTTGATGTATTAATGAATAGAAGTAAAAAAGGATTTGAAGTTCCTCTTTTCTATGATATCAATACTAAATTTAACTATAAAATTAACGAAAAAAACAGATTATTCCTTTCGGCTTATAATGGGAGCGATATCTTTATAAGTGAAAATTTTAAAAACACATCAAAAAATATTACATCAACAATTCGATGGCTACGAATAATTAACCCAAAATTAATTATAAATTCTTCATACATTTACTCTAAATATTTAAATACCAATTTATTCCAAACAGATGATACAGAAACTAATTGGAAAACTGGTATTACAGACAACTCTATAAAGTCAAAAATTTCTTGGTTCCCCAACATTAATAATACATTTCACTTTGGTATTCATATACAATATCACAACTGTATGCCAGGGAATTCAGGAAACCCGGCAACAAGTATTTCAAATATGAATTTATTTGAAAATAGCTTTTTTGCTATGCATAAAATAAAAATAAACAAAACATTTTCAGCACATTATGGTGTACGACTACAATCTTATGTAAATTCCGGTACTGGTGTTTGGTATAGTTTAAATGAAAATTATGACCCCGTAAAACCAAATTATGAATCAAATTTTTCATGGAATTCTGTTTACCAAATTGAACCACGTATGTCACTCATATACAAGTTAAAATATTCAGAATTTTCAATACATTATAATAAATTATCACAAGCAATGCAAATACTCTCCAATAATGCATATGCATATACAACTTTAGAAACTTGGATTCCTATTTCACCCAATATTAAACCGCTATTAAGCAATAATTATACTTGTTCTTATACATTGAACTATAAGGAATATGCGGGAATGATAGAAGGCTATATAAAAAAAATAAAAAATCAGATTGACTATGTAGATTATGCTCAATTATTTTCTAATCCATATATTGAATCTCAAATACGAACAGGTTCAGCCAAAGCATATGGATTGGAAATTTCTTTTCTAAAAAATCAGGGTAGCACAAAATTTTTAATAAGTTATAGTTATGCTCGTGTTTTGTATTCTATACCTGAAATTAGTAATTCAGAAGCGTATAGAGCACCTTACGATATTCCACATGATATAAAAATTCAGATACATCAAGATATAACTTCACGCTTATCCTGTTCTGCTATGTGGTTATTTGCAAGCGGTAGACCAGGAACATTTCCACGAGGCTATTATTATTACCAAACCCCTACCGGTAAAGTAGAAGTTCCTATTTATTCTAAAAGAAATGCCGATTCTTATCCAAATTACCATAGATTAGATATTGCTATTCGCTATGGGTTTAAACAAAGGATAAAGATTGATCATTCCATTTCTTTTGGTGTATTTAATGTATATGGCAGAGTAAATCCATTATCATATACATTTAATAATGAGCAACAAATAGTTACAGTTACATACTTTAATTTTGTATTACCATCGCTAACCTATGTTTTAAAATTTAAATAGAACTATGCATAAAAGAATTCTTAATAAACAAATTTTAATGAAACTAGTTTTTTTATTTATAGCTTGTGTGGCTTGTGTGGCATGTAGTAAAACATCTGAAATTATGAATATATCTGATATTGTTCCTAATGATTCTTACCAACTTCCAGAAATAGCAGTTCATGGCATTGTAACTTCCGAATTAAAATATCAAGAAATTCAAATCACACAACCACAAGCATACAACACCGCACATCCATTATTTTATGATGATTCTTTATTTTATGATTATCATGGAATATCAGGAGTTGAAATAATTATAAAAATACAAAACAAAGAATATGAATTTATTGAATCATTATATCATCCTAGTTATCCTGATTATAAAAAAAGAAAAGGTTTATATGTTTCAAAAGATAAAATGAAAGGACTGATAAATACAGAACATATTTTGCAAATTGAATATAAAAATAAAACGTATTACGCCAAAGATTTTATGAAACCTGTACAAGCATTTAATTCGTATTCAGAAGTGTTGTCAAATTTTATTATTGATAGTACTACAATTAAATACTTTAATACAAATTTAGGTGCTACTGATTGCTTTTTTGTTGAGCTGTCATACACTGACACAATTCATATAGATTCCTCTTTATTAGAATTATATGACTTTTCTATTTGGAACTACTATTTTTCTATTCAACTTCCTCCTGCATTATTGGAAGAATCAAAAAAAATCTCATCACAAACAGCATATAATGATAGACCTGATAGATTGTACACAATAAAAAAATATTCTGTTTCAGATGCATATCAAAAATATACACTTTCGGTATTAAGTGAAACTTTATGGAATAAAAGCTCATTTCGTTCCATGCCAAGTAATGTGGCCACAAATCTTAGTAAAGGTGCTGTTGGTTTTTTTGCAGTATGTGATGTGTATAGTAAACAAACTACTTTTAAAAAATTATTTGAAAATACCAAATACTAAATTTTATTTATAAGAGACATTATTAAAATCTAAATTAATTAATAATACAGCCTTATTTATATAGTACTATATGAAAAATAATTTTTTTATGGAATTACATTCATGTTTTTATTTATTTGCATTATAATACTCCCTATGTATAAGACAGTTTAATTATCTTTTTTTTAGATATAATTTTCATAATTATTCATTTTTCAATTTTAGTGTATTATACTAAATACAAATAAAATATTGAGAAAACATATGATTTTGGTGAATTCGTTCACCAAACGTAATTTAAAAAAAAAATATTTCTTTGAATTTTTACTGTAACCCATGTTTATTCGACACCGTTACAATTTTATCTTCCACACCTTTTTTATAATACACCACATACAGCAATTCGCCTTGATACGAATAGTACGACCAGGCTTTGGCAGGTTTGCCGTTTTTGTATATTTCTTCGTGATCTAATTTTCCGTTGTTGTAATAATACAGATGTTTACCTTTGGGTTGTCCCATATAGTACGAACCTTTAAATTGCAATTTACCATTCGAAATATAATACGATTCCCATGTTTTGGTTTTGTCGCCATATTCATATACAGCTTTGGTTATAATATCACCGGTTTTATATAACCACGCTCCATGCT
>JAJUFK010000248.1 GCA_029266015.1 Bacteroidota bacterium | reverse complement strand
GAAAATGGATTGGTACTCAAAATTCAGGCTTATTTGTAATTTCGGCTGATGGAACAAAACAACTTGCAAATTATATGACAACAAATTATCCTTTGCCTTCAAATACTATTAATTCTATATCAATACAACATTCTTCAGGTGAAGTATTTATTGCAACCGACAAAGGTTTAGTTTCTGTTATGAGCGATGCTACACAAGGTAGCGAAACAATGGAAGAAATTAAAATATTTCCAAATCCTGTACGTGAAGATTATAGGGGTAATATATATATTCAAGGTACTGTAGCAAATGCAATTATTAAAATAACCGATATGTCCGGTGATTTAGTGTTTCAAACTATTGCAAACGGTGGTACAGGAGTATGGAATGGAACAAATTTACTTGGAGAACGTGTTGCTACCGGCGTATATTTAGTGTATATATCAAATAGTGATGGCTCACAAACAAAAGTAAGTAAACTATTGTTTATACAATAGTTCACAATATTTAGATGCAATAATGATTATATAGTTCTATAACTTTTTTTGATAGAGTAAAATATTACAGTACATTTGCAAAAATTAAATAAGCGTTATACGCATTAGAATAACATTAATACAATACAAATGACAAAACCTACAATTGCTCTTGCTGCCGATCATGCAGGATTTCACATGAAAGAACTTATTCGTAAACATTTATTAAAACAAGGATATGTTGTTCATGACTTTGGTACTCATTCCGACGAAGATGTAGATTATCCTGATTATGTTCACCCATTAGGATATGCAATAGAAAATAATGAATATGATGTTGGATTTGTATTTTGCGGTTCGGGTAATGGAGTAAATATGACTGTAAATAAACATCAAAATGTTCGTTCGGGTTTGTGTTGGAATGAAGAAATAGCTCAATTGGTGAAGGCTCATAACAATGCAAATATTTGTGCTATTCCTGCTCGTTTTGTAACAGCAAATGAAGTAATTAAAATAGTTACTGTATTTTTGAATACTCAATTTGAGGGAGGACGTCACGAACGACGAGTTAATAAAATACCACTTTTATAAATACATATATAATACAATGTCACATTCTTCCAAAAAACTGTTTAAACATGCTGCCGAACGAATAGCGTTTGATGAGCAGCATAGAAAAACTATACAGTTTAATATGGGAAAATATCATGCAGCTGTTGGTGCCGGAAAATTACGATATGCAAATTTAGATGCAGCTCGTATTAAAGCCTCGGAGATTAAACGACATACATTAGCTAATTTGCCACAATATTTAGAAGAATTTGAGAAAAATTGTATTCAAAACGGTATTACAGTTCTTTGGGCTCAAACCGCTGCCGATGCAATACAATATATAACAAATATTTTGCAAGAACACAAGGTAACATCGGTTGTTAAAAGTAAATCTATGACTACCGAAGAAATTGAACTGAATCATGAATTAGAAAAAATCGGAATAGAATCTGTTGAAACTGATTTAGGTGAATATATAGTTCAATTGGCAGGAGAAAAACCATATCATATAGTAACTCCAGCTATGCATAAATCAAAACAAGATGTTGCTGTATTGTTTCATCAAAAATTTGGATTTCCGCTTACAAGTACCGCAGAAGAAATGACGAATTTAGCACGTCAGAAATTACGTGAAAAATATTTGGCAGCAGGTGCAGGTATTACAGGAGCAAATTTTTTGATTGCAGATAAAGGTGGAGTTTGTGTTACCGAAAATGAAGGTAATGCAATCATGTCAACAGCATTTCCTGATATACATATTGCAATAGCAGGAATTGAAAAAGTAATTCCTTCATTCAAAGATTTAGCTCTGTTTTGGCCTCATTTGGCACAACATGGAACAGGACAAGCTATTTCTTCATACAATACTATGTTTACCGGTCCTCGCAAAAAAAATGAGCCTCACGGACCGTCTCATATGTATGTAATTTTACTAGATAATGGTAGAAGTAATCTATATGCACAAGAAAAATTGAATGTTGCTCTTTCATGTATCAGATGCGGAGCCTGTTTAAATGCTTGTCCTATATATAAAAATGTTGGAGGATATACTTACAATACAACTTATCAGGGACCTATAGGAACAGTTATATCTCCACATTTAGGTAATTTTCAAGAGCATATTCATTTAAGTACGGCATGTTCTCTATGTGCAGGGTGCACCGAAGTTTGTCCTGTTAAAATACCTTTACATGAACTAATTCATGAAAATAGAAAACGAGCTGTAAGTCAAAACTTTTTCCCACTTACAGAGCAATTAGGAATGAAGGCGTTTGAGTATGTTGCTTCTAAATCAAAACGAATGGATTTGATAGGATCAACATTAAAAAATATACTTCTTTCTATTGCAGGTTCACGTTTGTGGGGTAAAAAACGTGAATTTCCAAAAATTGCAAAACAATCATTTCGAAAGCAGTATTTGAAATTGGCTAAGAAACAAAAAAATACGAAACAGTAATTTATAATTAGTATACTTCTGGAATAGTAAAATATGATTTACATAATTCGCATATAAATCATATTTTACAAAGTTTTAGTCTATTATACTAGTATATATTATTGAATCGACAGTAATTCAACTTCAAAAATTAAAGCCATATGAGGTTCTATTGGTCCACCCGGATGAGGATTGGCTCCATATGCAAGATTTGAAGGTATAAACAATTTCCATTTAGAGCCTACCGGCATCAATTGTAAAGCTTCAACCCATCCTGCAATAACTCCGTTTACAGGGAATGAAGCCGGTTGATTACGTTGAATAGAACTGTCGAACACGGTACCATCAATTAATGTTCCATGATAATGGGTTGTTACCATACTTTGTGTAGTAGGAATTGCACCATGACCTTGTACTAATATTTCATATTGTAATCCACTTGGAAGTGTCGTAACTTCAGGACGTTTTGCGTTTTCTGCCAAAAAGCGCTGAGCTTCTGTTATATTTTTTTCATATCGTTTTTGTTGAGCAAGAGTTAAAAATGCTTGAACTACTTGCGAAGCTTCTGTTATTGAAATTTGTAAAGGATTTTTTTGTAAAATATCACTTATGCCTTGAGCTAAAAGAGATGCATTTATTTCGGTAATTCCTTCGTTTTGTAAGCTTGAACCTATATTTAGTCCTAAGCTGTAACTTGCTTTGTCTAATTCGTTTTGTATCATTTTCAATAAATTTAAATAAAAAATTTGGGGCAAATATATGCTAATTGTTTAGCTTGAAAGAGAATTATATATATTTCTTTGATAATTCCCATAAAACTATACCACATGTAACAGATACATTAAACGAATGTTTTGTTCCAAGTTGTGGAATTTCAATACATATGTCACTATTTTGTATTACGTCATCAGAAACACCAAACACTTCGTTACCAAAAATAAGAGCATATTTTTCACCTGTTGTTTGTTCAAAATTGTGCAAAGCCGTACTGCCTTCGGCTTGTTCTATACTTATAATAGTATAATTGTGTGATTGTAAAAAATTAATTGCTTCTGTGGTTGAATTATAATAGGTGTGGGGCACCGAAAGTTCAGCACCTAATGCTGTTTTGTGAATATCTTTGTGCGGAGGACAAGCTGTTATTCCGCATAAATATATATGTTCAATCAAAAATGCATCTGCGGTTCTAAATATAGAACCTACATTGTTTGCGCTTCTAATATTATCAAGCACCAATACAATAGGTGTTTTTACTGCATTTTTATATTCGTGAATATTTTTTCGTTCTAACTCAGAAGTACTGCGTTTTCTAAAATTTTTTTTCAATCAAAAATGTTTTTACTTTTATACCTTGTGGGTCAATTACATCTAAATAG
>JAJUFK010000336.1 GCA_029266015.1 Bacteroidota bacterium | reverse complement strand
TGAATTATATACACTTAATCCTTGTTTTGTTGCAATCCATATATTACCTTTTGTATCTTGGGCAAATGTGGTTATAAAATTATTTTTTAAACCTTTATGATTTTGAACTGTATATCGTGTAACGAATCCATTTGAATGTATTTTTGAAATACCGTAATATGAACCAATCCACATATTTTTTGATGCATCTTCAAAAAAACATGTTACACCATTACAACTCAATGCCTCAGGAAAATTTTCAGGCATAGACGTATAATGTTTTATTATCTTTTTCTTTTGTATATCAAATACATACACACCGTGTTCATAGGTTCCTATCCATACTTTTTGTTGCGTATCACAATAAATATTTGAAAAATTACTTACCGGAATTTGCTTTAACTCATCTATATATACTAACGAATTTGTTGCTATATCTATAGCAAATATACCTTTGTTATAGGTTGCAATCCATATTCTTTTTCCATCAGAACTAATTGATGTTACAACATTATCAAATTCATATCCTTTATATCCTGTTTCATAATTTACCTGCTGTAACTGTTTATTTTTTGTATTATATATAAACATACCATTTCCATCGGTACCTATATAAAGTATATTTGCCTGCTTGTATATAGTTAATATTTTTTGTTCATATACTTGTTGAGGTAATTGCAATAGTCCAAATATTTGATATTGATTCAAAGCAACACTAACCCCACCATAAGAATGAGCAAACCACATATTTTGAAATGAATCTTTAAAAACCTTTTCTACATGTTGGTTTATGATTTCGGAATTATATGAAAGCTCCTCAATTTTTTTTGCAGAAATTAATACTCTAAACACACCCGAACCTCTAGTTCCAATTATTAATTCATCACTTGAAATTTGTTCAATTGATGAAATATTTTTTTCTGAATTTGATACTTTTTGATTAGGAAATTGAATAGTTGATATACAGTTGTTATTTTTGTAAAAATAGAGATTGCCATACACATCGGCAACAGCCAATATATTATTTATCAACATTTTAACACACGAAATTGAATGTGGCAGTGTATCTATTATTATTACTCTTCCTGAAGCATGCAAAGTGTACAATAAACCTCCCTTATCGCCTACAACTACTGTTTGCGAAGCTATAGAATCTATAAAATTAGGAATATGTGCCGGTTTAAATGATGGCGATACAATAGCTTTTATTGTATCATTTCCGGGCTTATACACATACAATTCTTTTGAATCACTGCGAAGAATACATACATTATTAGCAAACGGCACAATTTGCCATACCGGCTTTAGAAGTGGTGTTCCTTGTTTTGTATAAAATGAATATTTTGAAAATGTTCCTGTTTTATGATTATACGCATCTAAACCTGCAGAAGTACCAATCCATACTCCATAATTATTATCGGCAGCTAGTGCATATACATTATTATGCGACAATCCATACTTAGGATCTTGTTCTTGAACTACATACTTTTTAACTTGTTTACCATCATATCGTGTAACCCCTTCTTCTGTTGCTATCCATATAAATCCATGTAAATCTTGTGTTATATCATGAACTTTACCATTTGATAATCCGAATTCGGGAGTAAATTCAAATATTTTTTGATTTGAGAGCGATTGAGCAGTCAAACCACTTATTATAAATATTTGATATATAATAAGGAGTAAATGTCTTTGCATAATTTGTATTCTTATTACAAAGTAACTACATAGTTTTTAATTTAAAAATAATTTTACCTTTTTTTTCTCATTGCTCCTTTGATATATATCAATGTTGCTCCAAATTTATATTTTTGGAACGAGGCATCTTGATACAATAAATGCCCGTAATCTCTGTCGAGTATGCCACGAATTTTGGTTTTAAGTACCCCATTACCTACTCCATGAATGAATACTATTTTTTCGACCCCATCGGTCATTGCTTTTGCTAATTCTTTCTCAAATGTTTGCAATTGAATTTCCAATTTTGCAGCAGCATCAAGCCCCAATTCATTGTCCACTAATTCATGAATATGCAAATCTACTTCGCGTATATGTTCTTTTTCTACTATTGGTTGTTGTTTTACGAATGTATCTTGTTTGATTTTTTGTTGCAACATATTCTCTAAATCATAAGTTGAAACCTCATTTTTTTCTTGAGCCACATGTGTATTTTGTAAATCAATGACATACGCATCTTCTTCAAAAAAATCATTTACCGTAAACACTCCTGGTTTATAAAATTTAACGGGAGAAATAGTACATTCTATATGAATAGGTTCTATAAGTTGAAAGGAAGTACTTTTAAACAGTACCGCCTGAATTATTATATGCGAAATTGTCGAAATTTCTTCGTACGATACTTGTTGAACAAACACTTTTGTATTGGGTTCTATAAGTATATGCTGCACATAGTGATTATCGTTATTTTTACGATACAATACCACCGTATTGGCATAAAAATTACAATCATTAATTACATATACATCAAACAATTTAGAATCTGTTGTATTACGAACAAAACCTAAATAAAAATGTGG
>JAJUFK010000002.1 GCA_029266015.1 Bacteroidota bacterium | reverse complement strand
GGGTACGAAACGAAAATTTTGCCAAGGCATGACTTGTATTAAATAATTGTTCGAAGCTTTCTTGTGTTATTTCATATACCATTGAATTTTCTATAACTTCACAATAATAACGTGTTGGAGTTTTTTTCATAAAACTATCAATAGCAGTTACATAAAATGATTCAACCGAAAACCATATAGTAACTTCTTTACCTTGTTCAGAAAAATAAAATAATCGTGCTAACCCCGATTCAATAATATATATTTTTTTACAATAATCTCCTTCTTTAAAAAGGAATTCACCTTTTTTGTATAATTGTGGTTTTACATGAGCAATAAAAAGTTTTTCTTCTTCATTACTTAGTTGTTCTATTTGTTTTATCTGTTGTAGTATTTTCATTATAAATATTCAGTAGAATCTATAAAATTTTATTAATTAAAAGTACGTATTATTTTAATAAAATTAATATTTCTATAAAGTATTATGTATAAATACTACATGTATAATTATACGATATGTTTGGTTGTGCTATGTTCAATCCTAATCCATTATTAAAAGCATTGGGGGCACAGGTCATAGGCTCTATAGCAATAGATGAACGATGAGGTGGCGTGTATATTTGAAGAAAAGGGAAATCGGTAGAATGATATTGAATAGTAAGTGAATGTTTCGTTACAGAATCTTTTAGTACTATGTGAATAGGTTTGTTTTGTTCAACTGCAAAACAGGTGTCAAGATGTGTATTCTCAATTTGTCGTAATTCTGTAAATGCAGTGTATGGCTGTGTATGTCCGGTAGGAATCATGGCAGAATCTACGTCGTACAATACGGTGGTTGGTACTGCCAACGCAGTGTGAGTAATTGAGTTGTTTACTCTAAAATAATGATGCCAGCCAAATCCCAACGGGAATGGGCTACTACCTGTATTTGTAATGCGTGTATGTAATTGTAGTCCTTTGTTACTCAATGTATATTGTATGGTTATAACAAATGGAAACGGAAATCCTACAATATCGCCTGCATATGAATATTCTAAATGCAATGCTGCGTGAGTATTGTCTGAATAACTTTGTGTAACGGTGAATGTTTTGTCGTACACCAAGCCGTGTATTGCATTTTGCTCGGACTTAAAATTTATAGGCAATGTATATAGTTTGTTTTCAAATGTGTATGTGCCTTTTCTAATTCTATTGGGAAACGGACATAATATATTACTTTTGAACGAAGAACTATTGTTGGCAATAAAATCGGCATCGCTTGCAAAACCGTCAATTATATTGTATAAGCCCTGTGGCATTTGTAAATACAGTACATTAAGTATGCCGCCACACTCCGGCAATATATCGGCATATTCTCTGGTGTTACTATTTTGTAATCTGAATATGGTGCGAAATGGAGAATGTAATTCGTTGATTGTAAACATAGGTAAAAAAACACGGGGTATTGCTATGATACCCCGTGTATATAGTGTTAAAATACTAATTTTCCTGAAATAGTTCCGGTTGCTGTAGCAGCTTGTATAATATATGTGCCTTTTGCTAATCCGCTTGTTTGAAGAGTTGCTTGTTGCCCGTCTATAGATATAGGAATATTTACTGTAGCTCCTGATACTGAACTGATACGTATTGTATTAATTGTACTTTGAGCAGAAATTACACATACATCACCTTGTGAAATAATTGACAGTTGCGAAGCGTCTATTGCAGCTATGTCAGTTCCCGATGTAACTGTAATATCAACTTTTTTGTCGGTAATATATGCCCAACTTGTTGAAAAAATAGAAACGCCAAGTTTATATACTTCGCCCGAAGCTAATTGATTGCTTGCTAATATACCTGCAGGTATTGTAATAGAAGCGGTTTTTTGTACCGGAGTGGTTGTAGTAGCAGGTTCATCGCTAAAGTATTGAGCTACTTCGGATCCGTTTACTTCTGCATTACGCAAATATGTTCCTGTTGAAGTATATATTGCTAATCCGGCTTTTACATTACGTGTTTCGGTAAGTGTATAAGCAAAGTCAAATGTAATATTTCCACCTTTTGCCACAGAACTTGCAGGTGTAGTTACAAAGTCTATATTGTCAACTACGGTTGTTGAGGGTAAAATCGTAATAATATTATCTGCAGTATTATTATTGTATCCAAATTCACCGCCTCCGGTTACTGCTATTAATTTGAATTGGAATGTGTAATTTCTGTTGGTAAGTGAAGCGGTAGGAGTAGTAGCTGCAGGTATAGTAAAGGTAATAGATACAGGTACATTGGTTCCCGGCGCTTTGTTGTCGGCAGTAGTTGCTGCTTGCCATGTAGTATAATCGCAGTTGTTAGAACCTGCTTGTGTTCTAAATAATTCTGCCGATACGTTTACTTGCACATCAGATGTGTAGGTAAGTTGAATAGTTATAGTTTCGCCCGCATTTGCTTGGTCGGGAATAGAAATTATTGCAATAGAGCCTGTTTGAGCAAATCCTAAATTTGCTATACATGCGGCAATTAGGGTAATGATTTTTTTTCTCATATTCATTGTATGTTTTAAGGTTAGTACATTATTATTTTGTTTCTTGTAGTTTAGCAACCGCCATTACCGTTTTAAAAGCTCGTTTTGGTTTGTAATTTCTGTTAAACAAAAGCGGGTAATTGGTTCTGCCATGTATAGGCCAATCGTTGAGCCACGATACACCATCGTGTACACCCCAAAATGAAACTCTGTCTATTACCGTATGGTGTTTTATAAATATTTTAAAAATATCTTCGTATCGTTTTGCCAATTGTATATCTACCGAATCAGGTAAAAAATTAGGATACGGGTTCATTTTTTCTGAATTTTGAAATTGCTGGTTTACATCGGCACCTACCAAATCCCATGGATTGGGTAGTACGGTAATATCTAACTCTGTTACCATTACGGTAATGTCTAATGCGGCAAAGTCGGTAATTGCTTGTTCTATATCTTGCAGGCTTGGCCAGTTGAGGTTCCAGTGGCCTTGCATTCCTACACCGTGAATAGGTATGCCTTGTGCTTGCAGTTCTTTGATTATGCGAATAGCTCCTTGACGTTTGGCAGGTACTACCATGTTATAATCGTTGTAATACAATTTACAATTGGGGTCGGCTTGGTGAGCATAGGTAAACGCTTTTGCTATGTAATTTGGTCCTAATACTTTGTAAAATACCGATTCGCGCATGCTGCCGTCTTCGTTCAATGCTTCGTTTACTACGTCCCAAGCATGTATTTTGCCTTTGTATCGCCCCATTACCTGAAAAATGTGTTCTTTCATTACTTGCTCCAATTGCACCGGGTCGGTAATTGACTGTACCCATTGTGGTAACTGACTATGCCATACCAATGTATGACCTACCATAAACATACTGTCTCTTTGTCCGAATTTTACAAAGGCATCGGGTAATGCAAAATTGTATTGTGTAGGCGAAGGATGAATTAATTCCCATTTCATTACATTTTCGGGTGTTATGGCATTAAAGTGTTTGCGTACCAACAATACCCCATCGTAATCTCCTTCTTCAATGTGTGAGGCGTTTAATGCTGTGCCAATTTTAAAATAGGGTGCATATGCTTGTTTGAGCGAGCCCGATTGCTTTTGCGCACAACTGTGTAAACCAATTAAAACAAGGATTAAAAATGGAAAAAATATTTTTTTCATATACTAAGTGTAAAAAATACAATAAAAGGTTTGTTTGCAAATATAATTTTTTATAGTTTTACATTTCAATATTTTATCAATTTTTTTGCAAAAAACATTTACTAATATAAATTCATTATGAAGAAACTTATACGATTATTGCTTAGTGTAATGTGCATGTTGTTAAGCTTTCATGTGTTTTCACAAAATTTGGTTGATAATGGTGATTTTGAAAAAGACTATGATCACTGGAGTAGATTAACCGGCAATAATGGTTCTATGACATTTTATTCGCTCGACCTTAGTAATGTGCATAATGGGGCTCAATCTATGCGTGTTTCAACCAAAGCTATTGGGCAAAAACCATGGGATAATCAGTTGATTCACAAAGGCTTTTATCCAACTAAAGGTGACGAATATACCCTTTCGTTTTATGCCAAATCGCGCGAAGGTGGTGTAGAAATGAAGGCAGTATTGCAAAATACTACATATAATGAACAAACTTATTCTATTGGCACTGAATGGACTAAATACACCTGGGAATTTAAAGCTGCCGAAGATTTTTTGCAATTAAAATTTTTCTTTACCGCTCTTGGAACAATATTTTTAGATGATATTACTATTATAGGTAAAAATTATGTGCCTGTTGTTGTGAGACCAACCGACACTACACGAGTAAATATAGCGGTAAAACATCAAACAATTGAAGGTTTTGGTTCGGCATTAGCATTTTACGAAAGTTGGATAACCGACCACCCTTCAAAAGAAGAAATGTATCGCTTGGCTTTTCAGGATTTAGGATTGGATTGGCTTCGCATACGTAACGATTATAAATATCAACCCGATTTTGAAAAGGCAGCAAAAGAATTTGTAACAAAAGCAAAAAAATGGCGAGGCGATTCTATACGTGTATTGATGTGCGGTTGGACTCCTCCTGCTGAATTAAAAAATAACAATAATACAAATAACGGAACTCTTAAAAAAGATGCTCAAGGTTTTGTGTACGAAGCATATGCAAAATATTGGCGTGATGCATTATTGGCGTATCATTCAAAAGGAATTTATCCCGATTGGCTGAGTATTCAAAACGAACCCGATTGGCTTACCGATCAGTGGGAAACATGTAAGTTTGAACCTACTGAATCTGCACAATATCCGGGATACGATAAGGCATTTGCTGCGGTAATGAAACAGTTTGCCGATATCGAGAAAAAACCTTTGATGTTGGGAAGCGAGATGCTGGGGATTGGTAACAATCAGTTTTATTCATATAATACTCCTATTAAAAACAATCCTGATTTGCATGCCTATGCATACCATTTATATAATGGTGGCGATCCCGATTTTCCCGATAGCTATAATGCCGCTTTGCAAAATATTCGTAAAGATTTTGGTAACAAACCCAATGTAATGACCGAATATGAGCACCGCAAAGGTGAATTTTATAAAACTGCATGGCTCATGAACAATGTGCTTACGCAAGCTAATGCTACCGCATATTTTTATTGGGATTTAATATGGCCCAATGCAGGATTGATAGATATAGATAATCCGTATGATAAGGCAGGATGGCGAAATCCAAAAGGGTATCAACTTACGCCTCACTATTATGCCTACAAGCATTTTACTCGTTTTATACATGCTGGCTATACACGGGTAGATCATACATGTTCAAATCCGTTTTTACGTGCATCGGCTTATATTTCGCCCGATGGTAAACAACTTACCGTGGTTATGATAAATCCTACGGAACAAGCTATAGCAAGTAGTTTGAATATTGCAGGGGTGTCAGCTAAAAAGGTTACGGTGTATCAATCGGTAGCAAATAATTATTTTGCTGTGTTGTCTGCCACTCCAAGTATTCAATTACCTGCTCGTTCGGTAACTACTATTTTGTATTCGTTTTAATTATATACTATAACTATATGAAACACAAATACTTGAAGATTTTTGGCAAGCCATATGTTCCTTGTATGCTTCTTTTTTGGGCTATGGGAATATATTCGGCACATGCACAATTAGAATCTTCGCTCGATAACCTTGATTCGGTTAAGCAGGTACAAAAACTAAAGTATAGCGGTGTTCGTTTTTCGGGCTACACACGCACTTGGTTTTTTCATCGTTATTTGCAAGCCGATTATGAATTGGGCGATGTTGGACGACTTACTAATCCACGAAATATTTCGTTGGGCGATGGATACGACCAGCCTATTTTGCATATTCAAATGGAAGCAAGTCCGTTTCCGGCAACTAAATTATCGTCAGAAATAGCATTTGACAATCGCTTACTTCGCGGTGGCTCGTTCAATAATACGGTAGATGCCAATGGAAGAATGGCTGCCCCCTGGTATTTGTTTAATTTTACGTCAGAAACATTTACAAATTTCGGTTCGTTCAAAGTTACTGCCGGTGGGGGTGTTAATTGGTTTCGGTTGAGTCCGTTTACTATGGGGTCTGCTAACGATTACAATACTCGCGACGATATGTTTGAGCGATTACCATGGGAAGGTCAAGGTAACGATTTCGACCGCTATATGGCATATTATCAACGAGGCGATACGCCGCGCGACCAACGCCAAGGAACTTCGGCTACCCAAGGAGTAATTGTTGAAGCTTCGGGCTTGCCGGGAGGATTCAATGGTAGTTTTCTTGCAGGAAAAGCATCGGGAAGTGCCGGCTTTAGAAGCTACAACACCAAAAAACCTATGAATATGGTGGGTGGCAGATTAGAAAAAATTATTGGCTCTCATTCATTTTCGCTCAATTATATCAATCAATTTGGTTACGAAAAAAATGTAATTACCTATAATACAATTGTTCACAATGGCGATACTTTGTATGTTGATGATTTACGTATGAGCCAAATGGGTACAACGGTAGAAGCTAAATTGCAACTTAGCGAACGAATAAAACTAAACACCGAAATTGGTGCAGGTTCGTATTTGAGTTCGGGATATAACGAGGGAATTAAAGAAAATCATAAACCTGGATTGGATTATGTAAATACGTACAAACGTACATGGGAAGAATTGCTGTTTGCCGAAGTGCAAATTACCGATTTCCCGCTTCGTTTTCAGGCATATAGAGTAGGGGTAAATTATGTGAATTTTGCCTCAACAGTACAAAATACCTCAATTGAGCAATCAAGCGAAGGCGAAGGGCAAAATCTTGCAAATACTGCATGTTACACCGGTTTGTTACCCACTATTGGTCAAATTACCAATAACAAACAAGGCATTACAGTATTTTTTAATAAAAAAGTAGGAAATTTAAAGGTAAAAGCAGGCTATGCTAATTCACAAGAATTAGTGAATTTGGCAGGAGATTTACGTAATGGCGGTGCTCGTGCACAAATATTGGCAAAAAGCCAAGACAGTCTTACTCTTGCCTCATATACAAATACGATTACGTTTCAACATACGCTCAATAATTTAGCTCGCTCGCGTTTTGGATTTTGGGAACGCTATGTTGGTCCATACAACAGAATTCACAATAATTATCGTCGTTCTTTCGAAACTATTTCAATTACCGACACGGTTGTAGATTATAAAAAATCATTCGTAAGTTTTGATTTGGAATTGAAGTACAAAACTATTGTGCTCAATCGTCCTGTAATTTTTGTGAATTATACACAGTTCAGTTCGGTACACGATAAACTTACATTGTTGCCGCGAGCCTATCCGGTTACTATTCTTACCAAAGAACATTCTCTGCCCGATACAAATACATTTTTTCAGTTGTTTTACAACGAATTTACGTTGTTCTACAATGTGCAACGACGTGTAACTCTTGTGGGATTGTTTGGCTACGAAGCTGCACTTGCAAATATGCGTACCGAATTGGCCGATGCTAATGGAAATTTAATTACCGATGCCAATGGTCGTATTATTTATAGTAGCACCGGTAAACCAATGCATCAAGTAGACTTTGGCTATGGAATAGGCGTCGATTATAATTTTCACGACAGAGCAAGTTTGCATGTGCGTCAACGATGGTACAATCACAAAGATTACAACTTTACCAAAGATAAATTTGCCGGAAACGAATTGACGGTAGAATTAAAAATGTTTTTTTAGTACGAATTTACATTAAGATATATATATGAAAAAGAAAGTTTTACTTATAAGTTCTATTACCGTGTTGATGAATATATATGTTCATGCACAAAACACGTATTTTACCGGACATGGCAGGTCGTTGTTTACCTACGACGATATGACCGATGAAGTTCAAGCCGATAGTAAACAAGCGGTTTCGTCGGGATATACCATGTACGATTTTGGTGTACATGCCGAAAACAAAGGTTTGGTGCGTGCAAGTGCCATACTTCGGATTCGTAATGAATTTGGCGGGTTCTATGCCGATGGAGCATCAATGGATATACGTCAAGTGCAAATAGAAGGAGTTATTCAAAATAGAGTAAAATTCGAAGTAGGAGATATGTACCTGAGTCAAACTCCCTATACTATTTGGAATTTCGATGAAAGTTTTATCAAATACGAAAGTGATATTTTTGGAATTCGCAGAAAAATTGTGAATTACGAAAATTATTTCATAGATAATAAGTGGCGTCTGCAAGGCGCAAATGCATATACTAAGCTCGAATTTATGAAAGGAATTAAGTCGTTGACAGTGCAAGGATACGGTTCGCGAATACTACCTTCAAATTTGTTGGAAATACCCGATAGATTTTTGTATGGAACAAAACTTAGTATTATACAAAGTAATGCTTTCAAACTTTCAGGAAATTATGTTGGAATAAGCGATTTGACCGGAACGGTGCCTGCAGCTAATGTAAATTTTGAAAATAATGTGTATACCGGCGATTTCAAGTATTCGTATGATAAAATTGCAGGATATTCATTTGCATTGTTGGGCGAAACGGGTTTTTCAAACACATCGTTGCGCGAAGATGCTTCTAATATAAATAAAACAAAACACGATTATTTTTATGATGCCGGTGTGCAATTAGAGGCTTCTAAAAAACACACATCTATTCTTACATTCAAGTATCGTGATGTAGGACCATATTTTACAAGTCCTGCAGCGCAAACTCGCAGAATTATTGAAAATGCAGCAGATTACTCGTTAGAAGTTTTTCCAAATTTTAGTGATGGCACATCGTTGCGAAGCATGACTTTGCTCGATAGAATGTCGCAAGAAACCGGTTTGTACAATGGTAGTATATCGCCTCTTTTGTTGCCATACCTGCCACAATACAATAGTGCCGAACCATACGGACAAGCTACACCAAACCGTTCGGGAGCTACTGTTGCATTAGGATTTACCGATTCTGCTCGTATAGTAGCTGTAAATGCAGAAGCTAATATGCTCTCGGAAATCTTTGCCGAAGGTGATACTACAACATCAAAATTACGATCGTTTACCTGTGTGCAAGGTGGATTGAGTTATCAAGTAGGCAAACAATTAGGATTGCCCAAAGATATAGAACTAAAATGTGGAGGAAAATTTGAACAAACACAGCGCGATGGAGCTGTTCCTATAGATTTACAAAGTATATCGGCAGATGCAGGTATATCGGTAGAAACTATTAAAAATTTACATCTGTTGCTTGGATTTAAATATATGCAGGCACAAGGTAACGAAGCTTTGGTTGTAAGAAATAGATTTAACGAAGCTACATCGGGTGTAACTAAACTTAGTATTGACAGTCAAGAACAATTGTTGGGAATAGGCTTTCGATATGCGTTTGCAAATTCAGTATTTTTAAGTACTCAATATATTCTTGGAACCTATACCGACAATACACCAAACAACAAAAATTCGTTTGATACTCGTCAGTGGTTTGTTAATTTTAATTATAGTTTCTAATGTATTGTGATAATTTGAAACATAAACAAAGTAAAAATTCTGCTATGATACATTCCAAACATATATATGTGGTTATGCTACTCAGCTTATTGCTGGGTGCTTGTGCAACACAATTTAGTCCTATTGACCTCAATACTTCGTATATGACCAGTATACATTCGGGTGATGTGGTGCAAGGTGAAAAAATAATAGTATCGGGTAAACCGGTACTTAAACATAACAAAGGAGATCTGCTCAAAGACCGCTATTGGTGGGCATTGTCGGGAATTGAAATAGTGCCGCAAAAAGAAGGTGTTGCGTTTGATTTAACCAATATAGGCCCTAAATATACGCCTTTTGGTGCCGATTTGCCCTTATTGGATTTTAAACAACAACCCGTAGTTCTAAAAATTACAGCACGTGCCGAATCTAAAGATGGTAGTTTACCTCTTATAAGTCTCCAGTTTGACGATGCCGAAGGTATGCAGGCCAATGCTAAACGACCTGAAGCTCGTATTGGTAATACTCAAGAGTTTTTAGACTATTACTTTGATTGTAGCGATATGTGGTTGCAAACTTGGCCCGACAAAAAAGATGTAAATGCTACAATTATTAATAAATGGTTGTTTTTTGTAAATCCCGGAGGTTCGGGCTATACAGGTAGAATTTATATTAAAGGTATTCAGGCATTACCGTTGGATTCGTTGAAACCAAACCCTGAATTTAAAATACCGGTGGGTATAGAAGGCGGTGTAGTTGCCGATTTTAAAACAAAAGATATTAGTAATTGGTGGAATAGTGCAAGTTATACTCTATCTTGGGAACCCGATAGCTCTCTTAAAGTTGTATGTTCTAATGCGGGTCCAGGTTATGCTGCATTTGGTATGAAATTGCCTCAAACTATGAACGCAAAAATGGCTTATCGTGCTATTATCAAAGCACGTTTTGAAGGACAAGGATATCCCGAATTGCGAATGGATTTAATAGATTGTAACGGTAGTTTATCCAATGGTAATCCGCAATCAAACTGGCTTGAACCTACTAAAAATAACGAATTTGTAGAATATCTCTATATCTATAAAGATGATGTGTTTCAGGCGTATCCTACACGACGAGAACTTGACAAGGAGCGTATAACCGATTTGTTGTTGTTTGTTAATCCAGGTAAAGATGGATGGTCGGGAACAATATATATTGATGAAATTAAATTTATTTATACCGGCGAAGTCGGAAGACAGTCGGATAGATAGTTTTCAGTTTTTAGTTATGAGTTCTTAGTTATGAAATGTTAATGTGTGATAATCTGTGGTAAAAAAATGTATAGGGTTTACGATATAAGGTATATGAGTTGTCAATTGTTTACTTTTGTATAACTCCAAGTTCTTTATGGTAAATAATCTGTGTTAATCTGAGTAATCTGTGGTAAAAAAATAAATATCTGTGTAATCTGTGGTAAAAAATAAAACAATGAAAAAATATAGCACATATCTTTGTACTCTCGCACTTTCGTTAGTGTTGTTTTCTTGCAATCGCGAACAAGAACCGATACCTGAACCCGATCCAACTAAAAACAAAATTGAAATGGTAATCAATGATTTTGACGGAAACGGATTGTTGCCCGGTATATGGTCGAGTACTAATGACGGAGCCGAAATGACCGATTACAAATTAGCAGTAAATCCTAAAAAAGGGCTAACAGATACGGTTTTGTATATGTCGGGGACCGATGAAAACAAAAATTGGTGGATAGGAACATCGCTAGGAGGTGACCGTATGGGACAGCCTTTTGGTTTGCCTGCCGATGCCTCGAAAACGGTGATACAGTTTGAAGTGTATGCAACTACCTCAAATTCAAATCTTGAATTGCAATTGCAAGAAGCCGATGGCGATGTGTTTTCGTGGAATCTTGGTGGCGACGGCGGGTATCAACCTACCGCAGGTGAATGGATTACGTATCAGTCTGCACCATTAAGCGAATTTAATTTAGCAGGATTTAATAATGGCGGACAAGGTGATGGAAAATTTGCTGCAGAATTATTGGCAAATGTGAGTATTGCGCTTATTTCAGGTAATTCTACCGGAAAAACTTCTTCTATCTATATAAACAATGTTGTATTTGTAGTTACCGAAGTGAGTCATGTTGCTCGTCCTACAAATCTTAAAGCTCAGAGTGTATCTAAAAATCAAATAAATTTATCATGGTCTGATAATTCAGCGAATGAGATAGGTTTTGAAATAGAACGTGCACTTGGTAGCGGAGCGTATGCTGTTGTTGCAACAGTTCCTGCTAATACTACACGTTATTCTGATATGGAATTGACAGCAAATACTTCTTATTCATATAGAGTACGAGCTATTACAGAAAATAAACAATCAGTATTTTCTAATGTTGCAAAGGCTCTTACCTTCCCCAATGCAGTAATAGAAATGTTGATTATAAATTTTGACAGAATTACGGGTAAAGTTGTGTCGGGATGGTCAAAAACAAGTGATGGAGCTCAAATGACCGATTGTAAAGTTGTAATAAATCCAATTGGAAATTCTACAACCGATAGTGTACTATATATGAAAGGAATCGATAGTGATAGCGATTGGTGGATAGGAACAGCTTTGTTTGGTGACGATAAAAACGGAACACCGTTTGGCTTACCCGAAGATGCGTCTAAAGTTATGATTTCATTTGAAATGCTTGCCGGTAATGGCTCTGCAAATATTGATATACAATTGCAAGAGAAAGATGGCGACGTATTTATTTGGAATTTTGGTGGTGATGGTGGTTATCAAGCGTCGCAAACAGCATGGACTACTTATACCGTTCCGCTAACCGCATTTAAACTTGCAAGTTGGGCAAACAAAGGCGATAATATTTTTAGTCCCGAATTGCTTTCCAATCTTAGTATTGCCCTTATATCGGGTGGTTCACAAGGCAACGAAGCCATTACATATATCAACAATGTGAAGTTTATAATTTCGGAGTAGTATAATTAAAACTTAAATAATAATACACATGAATAAAATTAAATCTTATTCTTTATTCATGTGTATTATATCTTTTATAGCCAGATAAATTGCTGCAAATACAGAAAGAAGTGAACATATTATAGTACACAGTGAATTGTGTAACTCAAAGAAATCATCTAATTTTTGACCGCCAAATACTCCAATAAGTATAACGGCAAGCATTTGAAAACCTATATTTGTGTAGGCAAGAGCGTTTTTATAATTAAGATTTTTTCTCAATTACTTCAATTTTTTTTGCAGGATCGGCAACAAAAGTGTCATTTTTCATAGTACATGTACCACTAAAAACAGCTCCCGGTTCTATAGCAAGTTTGTTTGTTATAATGTCACCGGTAACTTTTGCTGTAGATTTAAAGGAAAGTAATTCTTGAATTGTAATTTTACCTTCTAAAACTCCTTCAATATCACAATTTTGGCAAGAAACTTCTCCTTTTATTTCGCCTGTACTACCTATTACTAATTTACCTTTTGCAACTAAATTACCTTTAAGGCTTCCTTCTATACGAATGTCACTATTACAAGATATATCACCGGTTATAGTTGTTCCGGCAGTTATCATATTTGTTAAGAATGATGAAGTTTCGTTAATTTTTGCCATATTATTACATTTTTTATTTATACAAATATACAAATGTTCCGCAAAATACACAAATATATATTTGTTTTGGTATTTTTGTAAAACAATTGTAATGAAACATGATATATCTTACTCCAACTGGTTGGAAAGACTATGAATTAATAGATTCGGGTAATTTCGAAAAATTAGAGCGATTTGGTACTGTTGTTTGTGTCCGTCCCGAGCCACAAGCTGTATGGGATAAATCAATGACTGAAGCTCAATGGAAACAAAAAGCAACAGTAACATTTCAGGCAAAATCCAGTAATAGCGGTGAATGGATAAAACATGTGGCTTGTGCAGATTCATGGAAAATTCAATATCATCCACTTAAACTTACTTGTAATTTAAAATTTACTTCGTTTAAACATGTTGGTATTTTTCCCGAACAAGCGGTAAATTGGGATTATATGTATGCAATTTGTTCAAAGCATCAAAATTTGAATGTGTTGAATTTGTTTGGATATACCGGCATAGCATCGGTTGCTGCTCGTGCAGCAGGAGCACAAGTAACTCATTTAGATGCTATAAAGCAAGTGGTTAATTGGACTCGTCAGAATATGGAAGACAGTGGATTGCGCGATATTCGTTGGATAATAGAAGATGCCCGAAAATTTGTAGCACGTGAAATTAAAAGAGGCAATGTATATCAAGGTATTATAATGGATCCTCCAGCATTTGGACGAGGAACAAATGGAGAAGATTGGAAATTGGAGCGAGATATAAATGCTCTGCTTAAAGATGTTCAAAAGATACTAGATACGCAGCGGTATTTTTTTATACTTAATACATATTCATTAGGTTTTTCGGCATATATAATTGAAAATTTACTGCATGGAATTTTTGCTCAATATTCGGCACTTAAAGAAGTAGGGGAATTGTATTTGCAAGATTCTTTTTCAAAAAAATTACCTTTGGGTGTTATTGGTAGATTTACTAATTTAGTATAATTATTTAACTGTTTATATGTTTTTTAATTAAACTGAGTAACACATCACGTTTCAAAGGTTTGCTTATATAATCAGTAAAATTTGTCTGTCGTATTTTATCTTGTTCATCACTCAATGCATATGCTGTTTGAGCAATAACCGGTAAACTTGCATCTAACGAACGAATGATGTTAGTTGCTTCATAACCATTCATTTTAGGCATTTTAATATCCATTAAAACTAATTTAACATCAGGATTGTTTTTAACTATTGTAACGGCTTCTTCCCCATTGAGTGCTCTGATTATTTTATAGTTGGTTTTTGACATTATTTTTGTCAAATAATAAAAATTTATATCGTCGTCTTCTGCAACTAAAATTGTTTCATTATTTCCAAAATAATTTTCGTCGTGTTCTGATTTTTTTATATGTTTCTTAGGTTTTTTGTATTCATTGTAGCATGGTATAGATAAAGTAAATGTAGAGCCTTTTCCTATTTCGGATGATACAGTAATAGTTCCACCCAACATTTCTGCATATGCTTTAGAAATTGCTAAACCTAATCCGGAACCGCCTTTTTTGATTGCTAAATCACCTTCTATTTGTCTGAAACGATCAAAAATTACAGAATAATATTGTTCTGCTATGCCTACACCTGAATCTATTACTTTACATTCTAATTGAGATTGGTCACGATATGAACATACTATTTTTACAAATCCTGTTTCTGTAAATTTCAAGGCATTTGTTACTAAATTTATTATAATTTGTCTTAATTTTACTTCATCACTTATAATTTTAGAACTTGAATCAATATCATGTAGTTCTAATGAAAAATCAATAGTTTTATCTTCAGGTATTGTTACGCTTAAAGTATTATATAAATCTTTTAAAAAAGTTTGGAGACTTATTTCACTATAATACGGTGAAACTTGTCCGGTTTCAATTTTTGAAACATCAATCAAATCATTTATAATACCCAATAAGTGTTTTCCGCTTTTTTGAACAATATTTACATATTCACTACGGTGTTCGTATGATATGTCTTTATCTGCCAATAAATCGGAAAAACCAAGTATAGCATTCATTGGAGTTCTTATTTCATGAGATAAATTTGCTAAAAATGCTGATTTTAGTTTGTCTCTTTCTTCGGCTTTTTGTTTTGCCAAATATAATTCTTGATTGGCAGCAACTAATTCCTCATTTAATTGCATATATTCTTCATTCTGAGCTTCAATTTCATCATTTTTTTCTTTTAGTAGTAATTCTGTATTTTTCGTTCAGTAATATCAGTTACTATTACTGCAAATTGATGAGGTTGTGGTCGATATGCAAGTACTTCAAAATGTTTGTTGAGTTCTGCTGCTGTATTTTCATAGTGTATGGGTATACCGGTTACAGCTACTTTACCAAATGTTTCAATCCAGTAATCTT
This sequence comes from Bacteroidota bacterium, assembly GCA_029266015.1. Lineage (GTDB taxonomy): Bacteria > Bacteroidota > Bacteroidia > Bacteroidales > UBA1715 > MWCJ01. The sequence continues at coordinate 13,673 of JAJUFK010000002.1, read as the reverse complement.
CTACATTTGGTAAAATTTCACGAACTCGTTTGTTTAATGCTATTTCTTTTGTTATTCCAGTAATACGTTCATACGCAGGATTTATATCAATAAATCTATAATCAACAACTTCGTTTTTGTCGTTATATATAACTTCATGCACAGCAATTCCTTGCTCCATTTCAGTAAACAACAATCGGTATTTTTCTTCATTTTTTTGAGCTATTTCTTTTGCTTTTTGTAATGCTTTATTTGCCTCTGCAAGTTCTTCGTTCAACTGTTGATATTCTTCGTTTTGTGCTTCTACTTCATCATTTTTTTCTTTGAGAGCAAGTTCTTTTTTTTGAATTTGTGTAATAAACCGTGCTTGTTGAATATTTTGATATGCTTTAAGGGATAATTCTTGTGTTATACTGTTAAGTAATTTCGAAATTTCATTAAATCGTTCGGTGGTAATTAATGGAATAGATTGTAATGATTCTATTATCTCATCTTTTTGTAAACCTAATTGTTCAGCTTTTATAATAATTTCTTCGATGGAAGTTTCTGCAAAACGTACTTGGCCAATGAGCCAATTGGCAATATGTTTTCCTCCTATTTCAATTTTTGCTCCGGAATATGGTAATCCTAACGAAATACAAGTATCAATACATGAATATGATTGTAAAATCTTTCCGATATTGGTATTAGCTTGTTTGCATAATTCTTTACCTTTTTCTGTATTTCTAACTTTTGAACACAGTTTGCAGAAGTTAGAAGGATTAGTTATAGGATTGCCATGCACATCGGTAATTATAGAAAAAACACCGGTTGCTGCTGAAAATTCATCTTGTATTATTTGAATATCTGTTATGTTAAATAAATCAGTAAAAGAAATATTTTCGGTTGAATCTAATGGCTCAGATAATGCTAATAATGAATGACGGAGAGCTAATTCTGTTTGTTTTCGTTCGGTAATATCTTCTATATATCCCTCTAAAAATTGCAATGCACCATGTTCATCAAATATAGGATTGCCCGATTCGTAAACCCAGCGGCGTTCCCCCGATTTATGGATTATTTGATATTCAAACGTAAATGTAGATTTTTTATTTATAACATCTTGCCATTTATTCCATATTATTTCTTGGTATTCGGGTGCTATTATATCATTAAATGATAGAGTTTTATTATCGATAAATTCGTCAGGAGTATATCCTGTAATTGCAATACATTGTTGGCTTATAAATGACATTGTCCATTGTAAATCGTTTTTACAACGGTACAAAAGTCCGGGGGTATTTGCCAGTAATGACGATAAAACACGTTGGTTTTCTTGTATTATATATTCTGTTCGTTTCTGTTCGGTTAAGTCTATTAAAATACCTCGTATACCAATGGGTTTAGAATTTTTGTATACTACATTAGTATAAATTAATATAGGAAAAGTTGAGCCGTTTTTATGTTTACCAATATATTCGTTTCCTTGATTTTTGCCTTCTTTATAGAGAATTGCAATATTTTCTTTGGCCTTTTGAATTTCACTTGGAGCAAGCATTTGCATGAGGTTTAATCCTTGTTCAAGTTCTTCTTGAGTGTAGCCAAACATTTCGAGACCGCTTTTGTTTACAAACGTAAATACACCGTCTAATGTACATTCATATATAGTTTGTGGCAAATAATTAGCTAATTCCCTGAATCGTTTTTCGCTTTCTTCTAAAGCAGTTGATAATTTTTTGAGTTCACTTATATCGGTAGCTATATGAATTATTTTGTTTAATTTGCCTTCATTGGTAAATATAGGCGTGCATGATACTAAAAAAATGCCGTTGAATGCCTGAATTTCCATTTCGGCAACTTGTGGTGACTGTATTTGTTCTAGTATTTTTTTTGTAGGGCAGTCTTTAGGAGGGTGTTCTTGATGTTTGCCGTGAAAGACTTTGCAACACGGTTGTCCAATTATTTCATGTATTGGCAATTTGCTTGCTTTTAGTACGGCATCGTTGGCATATACAATGGTAAAATCAGGATTCAAAATTACTGTTGGACTCGATATTGCTTGAAACATGTGCTGCCAATTTTGTTTAGCTTCACGTATTTCTTTTTCTATTTGTTTTCTGAAAGTAATATCATTTAACATGCAATGGCTTACAATCATTTTGCCGTTTTTATCATATTCTATTCTGCCATTTATTTCACATATTAGTATGTCGCCGTTTTTTGTTATAAATTCAAATTCTACATTTTTTGTAACTCCTTTCTCTTTAAAAGCAGGAAACTTCCGTTGAAATAATGCTAATGATTTTTTGGTAAAATATTTTGTTACTACTGTTCCTAATACTTCGTTTGGTTCATATCCCATCATTTCTAACCATGCTTTATTTACACGAATTAGTCGGCCATATTCATCAAGTGAATGATAGGCTAAAGGCATATCTTCAATTAATGTTTCAAAATAATTATTAGAATATGTATTCCGCATTGACAGAATATGTTGTTGTAATATTTCAATCCGTTTGTGTAATTCTATACATTCATCTGATTGATATTGGTGAGAATCTGTCATAGCAAAATAAAATGATGAGTATTTAAAACTATTTTTTATACACGAATGTACGAATTTTTGTTACAATAAATGTGTATTTTTTTGTGATTTTTATCAATTATTATAATTTTATCATATGTATTGTGTAGGGTAAATATTATTACGATTGTATTTATTACGAAATTTAATACTATTATAAAATTCTTAAAAAACTTTCGAACGATGAGAAACCATCTATTTCTTTTATTATTTGCATTATGTTCACAGATTGCATTTTCTCAAATTAATTCAAACAGTCCCACTGTACCGTTTGGTTCACGAACAAGTTATTCATATGGTATTATGCCAACGAATTTGCCAACCGGTGGAACCTATGGTAAATCGCAAGCTGCTGCCGATGCCTATAATGCATGGAAAACAAATCTTACAGAAACTTGTAGCAATGGTATTCGTGTAAAGTTTGATGATAATACATCAACAGTTTCTGAAGGTATTGCATATGGTATGTTGTTAGCTGCGTATGCTGCAGATAAAGCTACATTTGATGGATTATGGAAATATTATCGTGCCAATGTAAATGGTAATGGTGTAATGAATTGGAAAATTGGCGGATGTACAGGAGTAACCGGAGCAAATGGAGCAACCGATGCCGAGCTTGATGCTGCAATGGCGTTAATTATAGCTTCGGAACAATGGCCTACAGCAACAAATCCGTATACATACAAAAATGAAGCACTTTATTTAATAGGAAAAATTCGTCAATATGAAATTCATCCTTCAACTTATCAGGTATTGAATGGAGATGCGTGGGGAACAGGAAGTACTTGTAGAAACCCTAGTTATATGGCTCCTGCATATTTTAGAGAATTTGCAAAAATTGAAACAGCACAAGCAAGTTTTTGGAATAGTGCAACAAGTACTGTAAATAGTTTTTTGTTAACAAATAGAAATAGTACAACAGGCCTTGTAAGTAATTGGGCCGATAATAATGCAACACCAAATACCTGTAATGGAAATAATGAATTTGGGTGGGATGCTATTCGTAATCCATGGCGTATGGCTAAAGATTATATATGGAATGGTGCTTCTACAGCAACAACGGCTGCCGATATTTGTGGTAAAATGTCGGCATGGGCTAATAATTATGCGTCAAACTTAAAAGGCCCTTGTGCTTTGAATGCTGCAAATCCAAGTGTAGGACAATATAAAAATGGAACATTTGGTATGATAGGTCTTGCTTTTATGGGAACCTCGGGAACAACATACCAAACAGCATTAAATACAGCATATACTAATATAGTAGGTTTAGGAAATAATGAAGCGTATTTTAGTCAAACATTGCGTTGTATTACATTGTTTATGATGACCGGTAATTTTTGGAAACCGGGAACAGTAGTAGCAGCTAATCCTTTAGTAACAGCAGCAACTACGAATACAGCCGGCTCAAAAATTACTTTAACTTTCAATAAAACTATGGCTACCCCTGCAGCTGCAGCGTATAGTGCATTTACACTTCGGGTAAATGGTTCTACTGTTGTTAATGCATTTTCTGCTATAGCACTCAATGGAACATCATCTATTGACCTTACTCTTAGTTCACCTGTTTCTTTAGGTGATGTTATTACAATTTCATACACTCCAGGTACTATTCAAAGTGCTGATGCTAATGTACTTGAAGCATTTACAAATCAAAGTGTGGCCAATGCAATACTCGGTGGCAATACTCTTATAGCTGATTGTGAAGATGTAAACCAAACTAAATTATTAACTTTTTGGTATTCATATAAAACTGGTTCTAGTACTATAACCCCACTTTCTACAACAACAAGTCCGTTTACTATGACTTTAGGAGGAGCCAATGGAACAGATAGTGCGGCAATAGTAACCGGCCAATTAGTGAATCCCGGCGCACCATCATATGAATCATGCGGAATTGGTTTTGCAATGAAAGACCCAGAAGCAAATTATGATTTAACCGGAGCAACCGGAATATCATTTTGGCATAAAGGTGATGCGATAGTATTTAATGTAATTTTAGATGATGCATATATTAAAAACAATGCCGGATATGATTATGCTATATCTGTAAATGCACATGCAAATTGGACATTAGTGGAAGTACCGTTTACAAATATGTCTCAACCTAGTTGGATGACAACAGGTGATGCTACAGCAGTAGCAAATGTGAAACCCTTTGATGCATCAAAAGTAACTAAATTGCAATGGCAAATAAAAGATGGTACAGCACGTTCGTTTAATTATGGAATTGATGAAGTTACAGTAATAGGTAAAGTATTAAATTTACCGACACAAACTACAATTGACAAATCATTATTAGCAAGTGCAATAACATCGGCTACAGCTATACATAATGCAGCAATAGAAGGAACTGCCTTAGGTCAATATCCGGTTGGTTCTAAAGCAACATTGCTTAATGCAATTACAGCTGCACAAACAGTATATAACAATGCAAGTGCTACACAAACACAAGTAGATAATGCTAAAACTACATTAGATGCTGCAGTAGCTACGTTTCAAGCTTCGGTTATTACATCGGTAAGCACAAATACTCTTATAGCAGACTGTGAAGACGGAAATCAAACAAAACTTCTAACATTTTGGTATTCATATAATGATGCAGCTCCTGGTGGGTCATCAATAGTAACACCATTATCAACTCAAACAAGTCCATTTACAATGTCTTTAGGAGGTGCAAATGGTACTGATAGTGCAGCAAAAATTACTTATACTTTAATGGGGGCTGCACAGTTAGGGTACGATCCGTTTGTAGGTTTTGGCTTTGCTTTAAAAAACCCGGAGGCTGCCTATGATTTAAGTGGTTCAACAGGTATATCATTTTATCATAAAGGTGATGCTGTAGCTTTAGAGGTTGGTCTTTCAACAAATACAGACAGTGACTTTTATACGGCACAAATATCTTCACATGCTAATTGGACATTAGTAACAATACCATGGACATCGTTTGCACAAAGTCCCTATTGGGGCAATGATGTACCATGGGATGCATCAAAAGTGGTTAAATTCCAATGGAAAAAGCAGGCAGCTGATGGAACATCAGGAACAATTTGGATTGATGAGGTTAGAATTGATGGTAAGGTACTTAATTTGCCTACTCAAACAGTAGTAAACAAAGATGCGTTAACAGCTAAAATTGCTGAAGCAAATACTACATTATCGGTAAATAATTCTAAAATAAAAACAAATCCGGGTGTAGGTGAATATCCATTGTCGGCGGGTATGGCATTGCAAAATGCTATAGCGGCAGCAGAAGCGGTTAATAATAATACAGCAGCTACACAAACTCAAGTTGATAATGCAACTACAACGCTCAATACTGCTATTCAAACATTCTTAGCATCAGTAGTCACGTCAGTGGCAGTTGATAAATCGTTGCTTGTAAGTTCTCTATCAACCGCACAATCTATATACAATACAGCAACTGAGGGAACTGCGGTAGGTAATTACCCTGTAGGTTCTAAAGCAACATTATTGAATGCAATTACAGCTGCTCAAACAGTATATAATAACACAAGTGCTACACAAACTCAAGTAGACAATGCAAAAACTTCATTAGATGCTGCAGTAGCTACATTCCAGGCTTCGATTATAACCAATACCGTGTCAAAAACAGCATTGCAAACATCAATAGCAACAGGTAATAATTTATATGTAAATTCTATCGAAGGAACAGCTGTTGGACAATATCCTGCAGGTTCTCGTAATACATTATTATTGGCAATTAATGCTGCACAAGCGGTATATACAAATACAAGTGCTACACAAATACAAGTAGATAATGCAAAAGCTACATTAGATGCTGCTATTGTAACGTTCCAAAATTCACAAATTACAATTGTGGTTGTAAATAAATCTACTTTGGTATCAACTATTTCATATGCTACAGGTATATATAATAGTGCTGTAGAAGGAACTGCAAATGGACAATATCCTGTGGGTAGTAAAACAACTTTAATGAATGCAATTACTGCAGCTCAAGCGATAAATAATAATACCTCGGCTACTCAGTTACAAGTTGACAATGCTGTTTCTACTTTAAATACAGCAGTTACTACTTTCTTGAATTCGGTAAATGGAATTAATACTTTAACATTACAAGATAAAATAGATCAAGCTACTTCAACATTATTATTGGCAACTAATAATACCGGAAACCAACCGGGTAATTATCCGTTCTCATCGGTTACTGCATTAAACAATGCTATTACTGTAGCTCAAAATGTGTTGAATACAGCAACTACGCAAGTACAAATTACAGATGCTGTAAATACCTTGCAAAATGAAATTACATCATTTTTAAATTCAGTTGTACCATATCCTGTAAATGTTGCAACTTTACAAGATTTAATTGATATTGCTGAAGCTAAAATAGCTACTGCACAAATTGGAAATCAAATAGGACAATATCCTGCAAATACTTTTAATGCTTTATATGCAGAATTGATTACCGCTAATACTTTGATGTTGAATCAAAATGCAACACAAACTGATATTGATGCTCAGGTTGTTACATTACAAAATGTGTATAATGCTTTTCTGGCATCGGTACGTACCAATATTGAAGCTGTAGAACAAACTAATTGTATTGTGAATGCAAATAATCAAATGGTAATGTTAGAATCTTATGAAGTAATTAAACAAGTTGTTATAACTACTATTTTAGGAGCTACAACTACGTTACTTGTGAATGAAAAAATAGCTCAAGTTTCTGTAGAGTCTATAGCAAAAGGTGTTTATTTTGTAACAGTAGTTTTTGCTAATGGAACACAACAAACAATACGATTAGTCAAAAAATAAAATAGGTTTATTTTAGTAATGGTATAAACAAAAAGGTGGATATATTCATAATATCCACCTTTTTTATTCATTTGTATTTTATATACAATTATTTTGTGTGAAGCACATCATTTATAATAGCTGTAAAAACGTCGGATTCTTTCATGCCTGCAGCTCTTATTTGTTGAGGAATTATACTTGCTTTACTCATTCCGGGAACAGTATTTATTTCGAGCATATACAATTCATTGTTTTGTATGATATAATCAACCCTACATATTCCTTTACAATCAAGGTGTGAATATATTTGAGCTGTTAGTTTTTTGCATTTGTTTGATAATTCTTCTGAAATTTCTGCAGGTGTAATTTCTTTACTTTTTCCTTCATATTTTGCCTGATAGTCAAAAAATTCATTATCTGTTCTGATTTCGGTAATTGGCAATACGGTTATATTATTTCCAATTTTATATACACCATTGCTTATTTCTGTACCTTGAATAAAACTTTCAATAATAACTTCAGAATCTTCGAGTAATGCTTTGTGTATTGCAGGTATTATATCATCAACTGATTTAACTTTAGAAACGCCAAAACTTGAGCCTCCGTTATTTGGTTTTACAAAACATGGTAAGCCCAATTTTTCAACAATATCATGAGCATTAATTGTATCATTTTTTCTAACTAATACTGCTTTGGCACTTTGTACGCCAAACGATTGTAAAAACATTTTAGTTGCATATTTGTTAAATGTAAGGGCCGAAGTAAATACCCCACAACTAGTATAAGGAATTCCAAGTAATTCAAAATATGAAGCAAGTCTGCCATCTTCGCCCGGAGTACCGTGTATTGAATTATAAATACAATCAAATGTTATTTTTTCACCATTGTACACAAACGAAAAATCTTCTTTTTGTATAGGATATTCATTATTTTGTGTTTGAACTATCCAAGCTTGTTTACTAATAAAAACAGGAAATAAATCAAATAATGAATTGTCCATCATTTCGCATAATTGACGAGTGCTTTTCATTGATATTTCTGCTTCAGACGAGTATCCACCGCCAATAATTGCAATTTTTTTCTTCATAGTATTGTACGTTTTTAAGTAAAATTATAATCTTCTATTTACATATGTTTCTATTTCTTTATCATACAACTGTTGTAGTAATCGTAAGTGGTTGTTGTTTGTGTTAAATTTTATATCAGGAATAATTGTAGAAATTGGCAAAATCTTGGGTGAAGTGCCGGTAATAAAAGCTGCGTCAAATTCTTGTATTTGTGCAAACGGAATTTTTTGTTCATACCACACCAATTGTTTTTCAGTCATTATTTCAGTTAGTTTTTTTCTTGTTATACCAACTAACACATCGGTTGCGGGAGCAGTGTATACAGTGTTATTTTTTATAAAAAAAATATTTGTACGACTTCCTTCTGTAATGTTCCCGTCAGCATCTATTAATAAAACATCATACACTCCTTTTTCTGCAATTACAGAATTTGCAATGGTGCGTACATGTAATTCTTGTTTTACATTTGGGTTCTCGCGTATTGCATTGAGTGTTGCTACTTCAACACCATGTTTATACATGGAATCGGTAGGGTATGAATGCGATATTTGATATACTATAAATAGAGGATTATCACTTACATAATATGCACATCGAATATTGCCTTCATTAATTTTTTCGCGAGAAATAAGTGAATATATTGATGTTTCAAACACATGGCGCATAAATGGTTGAGGTAATTTTGCCAATGTAAATGAATCAAAAAATCGCTGCGCATGTAATTCAGTAAATAGAGGTATTGTATTATAAACCCGTAATACATCATACAATACCATTGTAGATTGAGGAAGAGTTACATCAGAACTAGGTATCACTTTTCCATTTACACAAACAAATTTTGAAATACAACCGGCTATCATTTACAATAGTAATTTTTAAAAAAGTAAAATTATAAAAAACATACTATTTGCAAGATGTTTCATTAGAATTTTTAAAAAGTTTCTTATATCTGTGTGTTTCTATTACTTGTATGGTAAAATGAATGTAAAACATCGCGAATAGATTGATAGGTTTGTGAATATACAATTGAAATGTGTGATAGAGGAATCCAATCTATTTGTGTAATGCCTTCTTCAATTTGTGGTATAAGTTTTTGTTCAGAATGTGAATTCATGGCATACCAGTAGGTTTGTTTCAGAACCATTCCTTTAGGATGTTGGTATGTATGCCATGTAGAACAAATAAATGAATGTATTGATACAGAATGTAGGCCTGTTTCTTCACATACTTCACGTATAGCAGTTTGTTCGGGTGTTTCACCTTTTTCTGCTTTTCCCTTAGGCAAATCCCACATATTATTTCTATAGATGCATACAATAGCATGATGTTCATTTTCTACTATTCCGCCAGCGGCTTCTATATAATTGAATTGATTGGTTACTTCATTGCAAAGATATTCAAAATCGTGATATACTATACATATATCTTGTGTTGGATTGTTAATATAAGTGGTAATTATATGTAAAATTTCAGTTTTGTTATTACATATGTGCGTTTCACCCGAAAATTTTGTATTTTTACCGTCCGATAAAATAACAAAATGTGTATTGAAATAAATTTTTCTTTCCATGATTTCAACAGAACAATTAATTGCAGAACATTTATTGCAAATTAACGCAATTAAATTACAACCTGCAAATCCTTTTACATGGGCAAGCGGTTGGAAATCGCCAATTTATTGCGACAATCGTAAAACTTTATCATATCCCGCTATACGAAAAACAATAGCAAAGGCATTTGCACAAAAAATTCAAGAATTATATCCAAAAGTTCAAGTTATAGCAGGAGTAGCAACAGGAGCAATAGCTGTAGGTGTTCTTACCGCCGAAGAATTAGGATTACCATTTATTTACGTGCGTTCGTCTTCTAAAGCTCATGGACTGACAAATGTAATAGAAGGATATTTTGAAAAAGGGCAATCAGTTGTAGTTATAGAAGATTTAATTTCAACGGGAGGCAGTAGTCTTAAAGCTGTAGAATCTTTGAGAGAAGCCGGATGTACAGTATTAGGTATGCTGGCAATTTTTACCTATGGTTTTGATACTGCGGTACAAAATTTTGAAAAGGCTCATTGTTCATTACATACGCTTAGTAATTATAATGCGTTAATAGCGTTAGCTATCGAAAAAAATTATATTACTCAAGATCAAGTTCTCAGTTTGCAAGAATGGCGAAAACATCCTGAATCCTGGGGGCAATAAATAAGAATACAGATTATGTCAATTCACATTCAAAATCTTACCAAAACATTTGGTACTCAAAAAGCGGTAAATAATATTTCATTTGAAATTTCAAAGGGTGAAATTGTTGGTTTTATTGGTCCCAATGGTGCCGGAAAATCTACTACCATGAAGATAATTACCGGGTATATTACAGATTTTGAAGGAAGTGTTCAAGTAAATGGGCTTGATGTAAGAACCAAAGCAATTGAAGTTAAAAAATCGATTGGATATTTGCCCGAACATAATCCAATGTACTTGGACATGTATGTTACCGAATATTTGTTGTTTGTAGCTCGTATGTATAGTATGAAAGGTGCTATTCAAAAACAGATAACTTCAATTATTGAACTTACCGGATTACAAGTAGAACAACATAAAAAAATAGGAGCACTGTCTAAAGGGTATCGACAGCGTGTAGGATTAGCTTCGGTACTTATTCATAATCCTCAAGTACTTATACTTGATGAACCTACAACAGGATTAGATCCAAATCAAATCATTGAAATTCGTAATGTAATTGCTTCTGTTGGAAAAGAAAAAACAGTTATTCTTTCAACACATATAATGCAAGAGGTTGAGGCTATTTGTAATAGAGTGATTATTATTAATAATGGTTCTATAGTAGCAAATAATGATTCACACAAAATTAAGCAGTCGCAAGGAAATTCTGTAACTATTTCGGTTGAATTTCTTGAAACATGTTCAAAAGACATGTTGATGCAAATACCTATGGTAGCAGATTTAATTCCGGTAAGTGCAACTCAGTGGCTCATTAAACCAATTGATAATGTGGATATTCGGCAAAATATATTTAATTTTGCAGTTCAAAATAATATAACTGTTCTTGCTATGCAATTTCAAGAAAAAACATTGGAACAAGTATTTCAAGAATTAACAAAAATAACATAAAAATTTCTTGTATGAAGCGATTGGTTGTCTTGCTTGCAAGTTTTTTCATTGGTGTATATACATTTGCACAAGAAGATACTACTTCATTAGTAGATGTAATAGATGATACTCTTTCAATTGCCGAAATAGAACCCGATGATTTTTCTGAAGTATTAACAGATACCGTAATTTTTACTCAGTTTAATTCTAATTTAGATAAGTTAGTACAACTATGGTATGTGCAAAAATCTGAATATTGGAAATATTGTAATCGCCCATTATTAGGGTATGATAGTTCATATATTCCATCATTTACCCCCGAAGAATATAAACAGCGGATTGCTAAAATGAATTCTATAATTCCTCTATCATACAACGACCAAGTGCAGGCATTTATAAATGTGTATGCATTTCGTAAACGTGATAGGGTTGAAATTATGTTAGGATTGGCAGAATATTATTTCCCAATGTTTGAAGAAATACTTGATAAGTATGAAATACCACTTGAACTTAAATATCTTGCAATTATAGAATCAGCTCTAAATCCTCGTGCAACATCGCCTGTTGGGGCAGGAGGTTTGTGGCAATTTATGCCGGGTACCGGAGTTATGTATAAACTGCATATCACATCGTTTGTTGATGATCGTCGTGATCCGTATAAATCTACACATGCTGCTGCAAAATATTTAAAATCTTTGTATGGAATGTTTAATGATTGGTTGCTTGCTATTGCAGCATATAATTGTGGTCCCGGCAATGTTCGTAAAGCTATAACACGTTCGGGCGGTAAAACTAATTTTTGGGAAATTTATCCATACCTGCCACGAGAAACACGTGGGTATGTACCTGCGTTTATCGCTGCTTATTATGTGTTTGAGAATCATGCTGAACATAATTTATACCCTCGTGAAATTGCATTTCCTCGGGTAACCGATACTATTATGGTTACACAGCAACTTCATTTACAACAAGTATCAGAGGTGCTTAATATCCCATTACAATTCTTACAAGATATTAATCCTCAATATAGAGTAGGTATAATTCCGGCATCAGAAAAAGGACATGCTTTGTATTTACCTATTGATTATGTTACTCCTTTTTTGCTGTTCCAAGATTCAATACTAACATACAAAGATTCATTATTTTTTGATCCTACAGTAATTTCAAAATCTGCAGTTACAGATAAACATACTTCTCATTCAACAACTTCTTGTAAAGGGAAAGTTCCTGTGTACTATTTTGTTAAAAAAGGTGATAATTTAAATATGATTGCTAATTGGTACGATGTAAGTATACAAGATATAAAAACATGGAATAAGTTGTTAAGTAACTCAATAGCGGTTGGCAAAAAATTAACTATTTATGTGCCGGCTAATAAAAAAGATTATTATGCAAAAATTACCACTATGAGTTTAGCTCAAAAACAAAAATTAGGTTCTGCTCCAGTCACTCAAAATGTTGTTGCAAAACCCGAAAGTACTACTCATAAGAAAAATACATATACATATCACACAGTAAAAAAAGGTGAAACGTTATGGGCTATTTCTCAAAAATATGATAACGTAAGCTTAGATGATATTTTGCAAATGAATGGACTTACTACCAAATCAAAAATAACACCGGGCATGAAGTTAAAAATTAAAACCATGTAATTATTTGTAGTATTTCATGTGTGGTATAGCCGGATATTATTCAACAAAGCATGTGTTTCAATCGCATGAATTACAAAAAATGGGACAAGTGCTTGCTCATCGAGGTCCCGATGCTGATGGTTTTTTTTCTGATGCTTTTGTTGGATTAGTTCATAGACGACTCAAAATACTTGATTTGTCTGAAGAGGCAAATCAACCTATGTTTTCTCATAACAAAGAATATATTATAGTGTACAATGGCGAAGTTTATAATTATGATGATCTTCGCCGTGAACATCAAATACCTGTTACAACAAGTTCCGATACCGAAGTTATTCTCTCACTTTTAGCACAAAAAGGAATTGATGCATGCAACGAATTTAATGGAATGTTTGCCATAGCTTTGTATAATTGTTTTGAACATAAGCTTATTCTTATGCGAGATAGAATGGGTATAAAACCCGTTTTTTATTTTTGGGATGGTAGCAATTTTGCTTTCGCTTCAGAAATTAAAGCATTGTTACAATTAGATTTTGTAAAACAAAGT
>JAJUFK010000180.1 GCA_029266015.1 Bacteroidota bacterium | reverse complement strand
TGTTGTTACTACTAAACCTATGCAAACTACTGCTACAGGTCAACAAGTGCAACCAACCACTAACGGAGTTACTGCTCAACCTTATCAACAACAAGGAACTATAGCTCAAACTACCACACGTGTACCTACACAAACGGTAAGCAGCACTACTCCTACTACACAACAAGTACAAGTACAAAACGGTGTTGTTACTACTAAACCTATGCAACAAACTATAATAAAAGATGAAAATCATAATAATCTTTTAGTAGACAATACTGCAACTCCTCAGGCTCGACTATCTAATAAAGATAACTTTTCACAAAATCAAACAAAAATTACACAAATACCGGAACCAAATCGCAAACTCGACGTATATTTCCGAGTGCAGATATCTGCAGGACATAAATTGGTTAACACGAAATATTATTTTGCAAAATTGAACATTAGAGATAACATTATTGTAGAGCAAATTGAGGGATGGTTTAAATACACCATTAATAAATTCGAAACCTATGTAAATGCCCGTAATCAAAGAAATACCATTTGGAATGAATCACCGGTAAAAGATGCATTTGTGGTAGCATACAATGGACGAAACAGAATTACCGTACAAGAAGCTCTTATGATAACAAATCAAAAATGGGTTCAGTAACCATATGTAGCATTGTTTTAATACAACCTGCATATAAAATATACTGTAATGAAAAGAATTGGAGTCATAGTAGTATTTGTACTTTTGCAGGTATTTTTGTTTGCTCAAACAAACGAAAACAAACAAAGTATTGAGTTACTTGACAAACTTCTTCAATTAGATAAACCACCCATTACCCCACCCCTTTCATTCCCCATAGTAACAATTGGTTCAGGAATTTTCCGTTATCATGGTGATTTACCATTACAAACGCCACCAAATTTTACTATTGGTACACCGGGAATGCACATATCTCTATCACAACCATTGAATGAAAAATTTAGTTTAGATTTGTTTGCTATGAAAGGTTCACTTATCGGTTCGTATTATCCAACCAAAACTAATACAGCATTAAATTTTAAAACAGACCTTACATCATTTGGAACAAGTGTGCACTATAATTTTGGACAAATACAAAAATATTCTTCACCAAACAACAAAATTCTTTCACCATATATTGTAATAGGAATAGAATGTTTGCAACGTGCTACACCCAAAGGAGATTTGTGGAACGACACAACATTATACTACCAATGGAAAGACGGTACCAGTAGAACAATTCCGGAAACAAAATTTTCTACAAGCAAATCGAAAATAGTATATAGAGATTACACGTATGAAACTGCATATGAACAAAAAAATATTGATAATATTCCATACTACAAACCTCTAACCATATCATTTCCAATAGATTTAGGATTACAAATACACATAAATGATTATTGGAATATAA
The DNA here is from genome assembly GCA_029266015.1 of Bacteroidota bacterium. Lineage (GTDB taxonomy): Bacteria > Bacteroidota > Bacteroidia > Bacteroidales > UBA1715 > MWCJ01. The sequence goes on along the minus strand of JAJUFK010000180.1, from coordinate 3,748 downwards.
AAATGGGATATCAATACCACATAACATCATCAGATTTGCTTGATAATATTTCAACAAAAGGTATTTATTATGATATTTACCCCGAACGCAAAGGAAATGCAAAACCCGATGCATTTTCGTATGCGTATATGAGTGTTTCTATAAATATTATGAGCAAAGAACGTAAAATGTGGGATAACGACAGTATTTCATCTATTGCATTGTTAGAATTTTGGGATGCCGATAATGACGGAATTGACGAAACTATGGATGAATGCCCATATACACCTGCAGGAGTAAAAGTATATGCCAATGGTTGCCCTATAGACGATGATAGAGACGGTGTTCCAAACTATATAGATAAAGAATCACACACCAGAGCATTTTTTGTAACAAGCGAAGGTATTGGTATAACAGAAAGAGAATTAATAGACCGTATGAAAAGTGTTCGAACAGTAGAACAACGAGAAATTTACAGATTTTATCCGAAATTACTTAACGGAGGAACTGTTTATAAACAATTTTACAAAAAAATACCATGGAAGTATAAAATATTAGATTCCGACAAAAATGATTATATTGATTTAGATGAAATGCTTACTGCAATAGACACTTTTTTTGATGAAGGGCCTAATGCCGGAGCAGGGTCTACATTAACCGTAAAAGATTTATTTGAATTGATTGAATTTTTCTTTTTACAATAATACTATTCAAGTATTCCTATTCCTTGACGTACAATTTCAATTTCACCCGACGAACAATCAACTATAGTAGAAGGTACATTATTACCATATCCCCCATCAACAACAGCATCAACCAAATTATCAAATTCTTCTTTGAGCAACTCCGGATCAGTAGTATATTCCAATATATCATCAAGATTTTTTACAGAAGTAGTTACGATTGGATTACCTAATTCCTTCACAATTTCTCGGCAAATATTATTATTTGGGATACGAATACCTACTGTTTTTTTCTTGCTTTTGAATATTTTAGGAACATTTGAATTAGCATTAAGTATAAACGTAAAAGGTCCGGGCAAATATTTACGCATCAATTTATACGTTTGATTATCAACACTTTTTGTAAAATCAGACAAATGACTTAAATCATAACATATAAACGAAAAATTTGCTTTTTCAAGTTTTACTCCTTTAATACGAGCAATGCGTTCTACTGCTTTTTGATTAAAAATATCACACCCCAAACCATACACCGTATCGGTAGGATAAATAATAACACCTCCTTGACGCAAAATTTCTACAATTTGTTGTACTGTTCGTTGGTTTGGATTTTCGTTATAAAGCTTAAAGTATTGCGCCATGAATAATGTCCCGATTTTTCAAAAAAACGGGGTAAGCTACTCACATCGCACCGCTACAACCATCTACCCTTGCTTCATTCCTGACCTGGGGGAGTTCGACAGGAGCTGGTCGTGTAAGACTTACCCCGCCGCAAAATTAGTATTTTTTTTTAATTCACAATTATTTTTTATATAAGTTTACATATTCAATACATTTAGACTAGTCTATCAGTTTTTTTAACACATTATTACATACAAAGTATTTATTTTTTAAATACATTTGCAGCAAATACAAATTGAGTATGGGTACATTATTGCGTAAAGAAATAGCATCATTTTTTCATTCATTTACCGGGTATTTGGTAATTGCTGTTTTTTTACTTATCACAGGATTATTTTTATTTGTATTTCAAGGCGAAATGAATATCTTACGTTCAGGATATGCCAGTGTTGATGGCTTATTTATATTAGCACCATGGATTTTTTTATTTTTGGCACCTGCAATAAGTATGCGTTTCTTTTCTGACGAAAAAAAATCAGGTACTATAGAATTACTTTTAACCTACCCAATTTCTGATATTTCAATAGTGTTGGCAAAATTTACAGCCGGCATAATATTATTAACAATATCATTACTCCCTACCCTTCTGTATGTATTTACCGTGTATGCTTTGGGAAGTCCTCCCGGCAATTTAGACGGAGGTGCAACAATTGGTGCATATATTGGTTTATTATTAATAGGTGGTATGTATGTAGCAATTGGCACATTAGTTTCATCATTTACTGACAATCAAATCATAACATTTATTATTTCAGCAGTTATTTGTTTTGTGTTTTTTACGGGGTTTGATTCTTTAGCAGAAATTATACCTTCAACTATTAATAAAAATATCATTACTTCTATAGGAATACAACAACATTACAATTCAGTAAGTCGCGGTGTGATAGACACACGAGATTTGATTTATTTTGTTTCCTGTATTATTTTCTTTTTATACCTTACAACACTCAATATTCGAAAAAAACGAAGATAATTTATGGTATTATTACAACGAATAAAACATATTGCAATAGCTACAGCAGTTCTTATTATAGTACTTTGGATTTCTTCAATTCAATACGACAGAATAGATGTTACCGGAGACAAACGCTATACTTTAAACCCATCTACTGTTACATTTTTAGAAGAATTACAAGATACAATTCGTTTTTCTGTGTATTTACATGGAGAATTACCACTGGCATTTGCAAAAATGAAGCGCGAAGTAAATGATATGCTTAATGAATACAAACGCATAGGTGGAGCCCATGTACAAATATTATTTATTGACCCGGCATCATTGAGTAAAGGAAAAAATTCAATACAAAACACATACAAACGATTGATGCAATATGGGTTAAAACCATATACAATTCAAGAGGAAGATGAACAAGGAAAATTGGTACAACGATATATATTACCGGGCATTATTGTATCTACATCACAAAAATATGTGCCAATAAATTTACTTGCTAATGCATTAGGAAATTCAACCGAAGAACAAATATACAATGCATTGCAACAGTTAGAGTATCAATGCATAAAAAGCATGAAGCAATTAACAGCCAAAAAGCGTAAAAACATTGCTTTTTTAACAGATCATAAGGAATTAGATTTTCAATATGTATTTGATGCTACCATGCTACTAATGGAGCAATATAATGTTGACAGAATTTCAACACAACAATTATTTGATTCCATAACAAAATACGATGTAGTAATACTTGCTAAACCACGTACAGCATTGAGCGAAGCTCATAAATATATACTTGACCAATTTGTAATGCACGGTGGCAATTTACTTATAGCAACCGATAATGTTGAAGTAAATATTGATTCATTACAAATTCGTTCGCATACTACAGCCTATCCATTACAACTCAATAGTTCCGATTTATTTTTCAATTTTGGATTTAGAATAAACAATACTATTGTATTAGACAATCAATGTGCAACCATACCATTTAATATTAGTCCGTTAGGAATGCCTCCTCGTTTTGAACCTGCACCATGGTATTATTATCCTCTGCTTAAACCTCTTCGAAATTCTCACCATCCAATAACACATGCTATTGATGTGGTAAAAGCAGAATTTGCCTCGTCACTTGACACATTAGAAGGGAATGGAACCATACAAAAACATATTCTTTTGGCATCATCGGCATATTCACGCACCATAGGAGTACCTAACCCTGTAGGATTTAGCATTTTAGATAATGTTCCGGATAAAACTTTTTTTAATACGTATTATTTACCTATAGCTGTATTATTTGAAGGTTCTTATAATTCATTATATAAAAATAGAACTGCACCTATTGAAACAGAACTTATTCCAAAACAATTTACTCCACACTATACATCAGACAGTACTAAAATAATAGTCATTTCAGATGGTGATATTTTCAAAAACGAAATTGAAATACGTG
>JAJUFK010000322.1 GCA_029266015.1 Bacteroidota bacterium | reverse complement strand
TACCACTCATAGCTGCATATATAGCTCCATGATTATACATTGTATTTTTTAATTCCTTTATTGCAGGAAATTGTTTAAAAACAGACGTTTCAAAATCATTTTCAATAACACCTTTCCATTCATGCGGATTGGTTGACAAATCATGTAGCATTGTATGTGGTCGTTTGTGAGGAGTTACCCCCGCATATGCCATAGCGGTACTCACATGAATATTTGGATTTGCTAATACAATATAATAATTAGCTAAATTTATTGAACAAGAACTAAATAATTCACCTCGCCCTTCTGCAAAAACAGGTTTTGATTGTATAAAGAAAGGACAATCGCTCCCCAATTCTAATGCAAGTTTTTCTATGATTTCAACCGAAAGTTGTAGGTTATAATATGAATTAAGAGCAGTTAATACAAATGCAGCATCGGCACTCCCGCCTCCTAATCCTGCCCCAAAAGGAATATGTTTGTGTAAATGAATAGCAACAGGCGGTATTGACTTATATGAATTGAGAATTTGCCAAGCTCTAACACATAGATTTTTTTCAATTGGAGCATCTATTTCCAATCCTGTATTGGTAAAAGAAAGTTTTTGTGATTCATGTATCTCTAAACAGTCATATAATCCATGTATAGGATAAAAAACTGTTTCAATATTATGAAATCCGTCGTTTCGTTTTTCAACGATACGTAAACCAATATTTATTTTAGAATGAGGAAAACAAATCATTCAATTTCTAAATTAAATTCATCTTTCATTGTTTGCAAAAATGGATTCTGTTTTACCAAAAATTCATAAATTTCTTCTTTGGATTTTGGTTTTAAATCGTAGTTTTGTTCAACTACATTTACAGTAATTGTAATATCTGAACATTCGCATTGTTGTTTTAATACAGCAAGAAAATCAATACGCATAGACTGTTCAAAAGTGCTTTTTTGAGGAACAGAATGTACGGTAAACGTAATAACAGAATCTAAAACTGATAATTCTAATTGTGATGCTATAGCAGACAGTTGTGCGTCTTTTTGTATTGACTGCACATATGAATTCCATGCTTGAAGAATTACTTTTTCACTTAAAGGTTGTTTGATTATATGTTGTTGTATTGGTTTAGAAATAGTTTCATTTACTATATCATGTTTGGGCACAACAACAGTTTCATCTACATTTTTCTTTAAATCTTTAAAAGGTTTTGCTGTAGTAGCATATGCGGAATTAATGGGGTTATGCGTTGTTGCAACTTGTTTTTGAATATGCTGTTCAACTAATTCAGGACTTTTTTTTTTACTATATTGCATAACTGCAATAATGCCAATTCTATATGCAAGCGTTTATTATTACTTGCCTTGTAGTTCATATCAAACTTTCCGGTTAAGTCTAACGCTTTATACAAAAATTCTACACTACATTGTTGTGCTTGTTCCAAATACCGTTTACGAATAGCATCACCAACTTCGAGCAATTGAACTGTTTTTTGATCTTTACTTACAAGCAAATCTCTGAAATGCGAACTCAAACCAGTTATAAAATTATGACCGTCAAACCCTTTATCAAGAATCTCATCATATAATACTAATGCTTGAGCATAGTCTTCGTTTAAAAAATAGTCTGTAAGTTTAAAAAAGTACTCGTAATCTAAAAAATTTAGATTTGCGATGGTACTTTGATATGTTATATTTTTTCCTGAAAAACTAACAACTTGATCAAATATAGATAAAGCATCACGTAATCCCCCATCTGCTTTTAATGCAATTACATTTAATGCTTCTCGCTCAACTGTAACGCCCTCATTTTTTGCAACAGATGCTAAATGATCAACCATATCTTCTACCTTAATTCTGTTGAAATCAAAAATTTGACATCGCGAAAGAATTGTTGGCAATATTTTATGTTTTTCGGTTGTAGCAAGAATAAAAATAGCATGTCGAGGTGGTTCTTCCAATGTTTTAAGAAAAGCATTAAAAGCCGACGATGATAACATATGAACCTCATCTATTATATAAATGCTGTATTTTCCTATTTGTGGCGGAATTCTTACCTGATCTATAAGAGAACGTATATCTTCTACCGAATTGTTAGACGCAGCATCAAGTTCATGAATATTAAAAGAAGCCGAATCATTGAATGATTTACATGATTCACATTCATCACATGCTTCTATTTGAGGTGTGAGTTGTAAACAATTTATTGTTTTTGCAAAAATTCTGGCACACGTTGTTTTTCCAACACCACGTGGCCCACAAAACAAATATGCTTGACCTAAATGATTATTTGCAATAGAATTTTTTAAAGTAACAGTAATTGAATGTTGGCCTACTACCGAAGCAAAGGTTACCGGACGATATTTTCGTGCTGATACAATAAAATTTTCCATACGCATACAAAAATACACTTATTATATGAATTCAACAAATGAAAGATATTAACAACTAAAAGTATCTCCTCTCTTTTATTATAGTTACAATATTTTATTGTGTTTCCATAAAGTTTTGTTCTCATTATACATTGTTTTTATTACATTTGAAAAACTTTTTAAAAAAAATGAGTGTGTTAACCGAATATTCCTTGTGGTTTTTGCCTATATGTATTGCAGGTGGTTTAAGCGTTGCATTATTACTATATTATCGTTCTGCCGCAAATCAAATTATACCTAAACACATTATTCAAATTGCTTTTATTTTACGCACCATCTTTATTTCAATACTATTATTTTTATTGTTAGGCCCTTTTATTGAACAAACTAAACGAAGCATTGTAAAACCAACAATATTATTTTTGAAAGACAATTAAAATTCTATTGTAATGCACAAT
>JAJUFK010000339.1 GCA_029266015.1 Bacteroidota bacterium | reverse complement strand
CGGTTTTTACACGGAAAGTAGGATCTTCTTCAGCTAATTTAGCTAATGCATTACCTAATTTATCAACATCGGCTTTTGTTTTTGGTTCTATAGCCAAACCTATAACCGGCTCTGGGAATATCATAGATTCTAATACAATAGGATGTTTTTCATCGCATAATGTATCACCGGTTTTTATATCTTTAAAACCTACTGCCGCACCTATATCTCCACCTTCAATAAACTCAATTGGATTTTGTTTATTAGCGTGCATTTGATAAATACGAGAAATTCGTTCTTTTTGACCACTTCTTGAGTTATAAATATATGATCCGGCATCTAAATGACCAGAATAAACTCTAAAGAAACAAAGTCTTCCTACAAAAGGATCTGTTGCTATTTTGAAAGCAAGTGCACAAAAAGGATCATCGGCACCAGGTTTTCTAAATACTTCTTCACTTGTATTTGGATTGGTTCCTTTAATTTTTTCACGATCTAATGGACTTGGTAATAATTCCATTACATAATTTAACATTGTTTGTACACCTTTGTTTTTAAAAGATGAACCACACAACATTGGAATTATAGAATTTGAAACACATGCTTGACGAAGTGCTTTTAAAATTTCTTCTTCAGTAATAGAGTCAGGATTATCAAAGAATTTTTCCATTAAAGTATCATCGAATTCAGCAATAGCTTCTAATAGTTTACCTCTCCACTCTGCAACTTCATTAACCATTTCTGCAGGAATAGGTACTTCTTGAAACGTCATACCTTGATCTGCTTCGTTCCAAATCATTCCTTTATTGGTAACTAAATCTACAACACCTTTAAAATTTTCTTCCTCACCTATTGGTAATTGTAAAGGTATAGCATTACCACCTAACATTTCTTTTACTTGGCGAACAACATTTAAGAAATCGGCACCTTGACGGTCCATTTTATTAACAAATCCTAACCGTGTTACATTATAATTATCTGCCAAACGCCAGTTTGTTTCTGACTGAGGTTCAACACCATCAACTGCCGAAAATAAAAATACCAAACCGTCGAGAATACGAAGAGATCTGTTTACCTCAACGGTAAAATCAACGTGTCCCGGGGTGTCAATGATATTTACTTTATATGAATTGTTTTTATAATTCCAAAAACAAGTTGTTGCTGCAGAAGTAATAGTAATACCGCGTTCTTGCTCTTGAGCCATCCAGTCCATTGTTGCAGCACCATCATGTACTTCACCAATTTTGTGAGTAACCCCTGCATAATATAGTATACGCTCGGTAGTTGTAGTTTTACCGGCATCAATATGTGCAGCAATACCAATATTTCTTGTAAATTTTAAATCGTGTTTTTTAGCCATTGTTTTACCCTAATATATTATTAAAATCTAAAATGTGAGAACGCTTTATTTGCTTCTGCCATTCTGTGAGTATCTTCTTTCTTTTTGAAAGCAGCACCTTCTTCATTGAATGCAGCTAAAATTTCAGCTGCTAAACGCTCTTTCATTGAATGTCCCGAACGTTTACGTGCAAATAAAATTAAATTTTTCATTCCAATTGACTGACGTCTACCCGGACGAATTTCTGACGGAATTTGGAAGGTTGCTCCACCTACTCTTCTACTTCTTACTTCAACCAATGGAGTTACATTATCGAGAGCTTTTTTCCACACTTCCAACGCAGATAAATCTTGACTTTGTTTTTTTTGTTCAACAATTTCTAATGCTCCATAAAAAATATCATACGCAATACTTTTTTTACCATCAAACATTAAATTGTTAACAAATTTTGTTACTTCCGTATCAGCAAATTTTGGATCCGGTAGAATTATGCGTTTTTTTGGTTTACTTTTTCTCATTGTATCAATGAATTAAACTAATCTTATATTATTTTTTTTGATCTTTTTTCGGTCTTTTTGCACCATATTTTGAACGTGACTGTAAGCGTCCTTCAACACCTGAAGAATCTAAAGCTCCACGAACTAAGTGATAACGAACCCCGGGTAAATCTTTTACCCTTCCTCCACGAACCAATACTATAGAGTGTTCTTGTAATTTATGACCTTCTCCCGGAATGTATGCGTTTACTTCTTTTTGATTTGTTAATCTCACACGAGCAACTTTACGCATTGCCGAATTTGGTTTTTTAGGAGTAGTTGTGTACACACGCACACAAACACCACGTCGTTGAGGACAAGAATCCAATGCCGGAGACTTACTTTTATCAACTATGTTATTTCTTCCTTTTCGTACTAACTGCTGAATTGTAGGCATAATACTTTACTTATATCTTATTATTATTTATATTTTTTCCCTTTAAAAACGGGTTGCAAAGGTAAACATTTTTTTTAATTACAAATAGGTAGACTAAAAAAAAATGTTTTTTTTATAAATTTTGTAATTATTTCTTTACAAATAGGTTAAAATATGAATACAAATACGGATGCTATTACACATCGAAACGTTCTGCTATATGCACTCCTTTAATCGACTTTATTTTATCG
>JAJUFK010000001.1 GCA_029266015.1 Bacteroidota bacterium | reverse complement strand
TCGCCGCCGATTTTTTAAATCCTTATCAGTTTTACTGGTAAGGATTTTTTTTATTCCATTGAGGAGTATTGTATACGCCTATATTGTAATCTCTTTTTTTAGGTAGAATAATAGCCTTAAATCTTTGTTAATGGTTATTATGGAGTAATGGTTCTACCTTTTTTCATTTCAACCAGAGAAGTTAAGACTGCTTGTGCTGATGGTACTGTTTTATATATAAGGTTATAAAACTCTATCAATATTGCAATGTTTAACACACAAAGTAGTAGGAAGATATGTTTTGCAATATATTTTTAAAAATGAAAAACTACTTTCTGAAATTTTTGGATCGGTATCAGGAAATATATTATATATTATTGCATGAATAGTAATATTATGTCTTTTGCAAAATTCTATGCTTAATAATGTGTGATTTATACTGCCTAACTTTGATGAACTTACTAAAATAATAGGATATCCGCATTCTTGTATAAAATCTGAAAATAAATATGTTGGTGTTAGTGGCACACAAATACCACCTGCAGCTTCACACAAAACTATTTCGTATTTGTTAGAAAGGTTTTGAATAGACTCATGCAATTTGGTAATATCAATTGTTGTAGATTCTAATTCTGCTGCAAGATGGGGTGATGCAGGAAATTTAAAAATGTAGGGATTAGTGTTATGATTATAGTCTTCTGATAATAAAGGTATTTGCATAATTCTGCGATGCTCAAGTATGTCATCCGCTATAGTACCTGAACATCCTGTTTGTACCAATTTTTGTGTTATACATTGTTTACCTTTATTAATACATTGTTTAGCAAGTAAACCGGTAATAAATGTTTTTCCGCAATCAGTATCTATTCCGCATATTATATATATCTGTGACATATTATTTCTTTTGTGCAAAAACCATAATAGGATGATAAGTTAGACGAACTTTATTATTGTTTGAATATAATGATGAATATACAGCATTAAATTCTTGTAATTTTTGTCTACCAAAATATGATGAACCAAATCCACTTACTCCGGTATGTTTTATATGTTGTAATATTTCTATGGGTGAATTAAACCATAATTGTTCTTCCCATTCATGAAAATCTATAATGATGAATTGTTTTTGTACATATTCTAATAATTTATTGAGCGACAGATAATCTAATCCTTTTCCTAATGTTTGTTTTATCTCAATAAAATTATTGGGCCCAAATGTACTGAATGCTAAAATACCTTGTGAAGGAAGTGATAGAGCAGCTTTATCAAAAAATGAGGAGATTGAATGAAACCACTGTAGTGTAGATGTAGAAACAATAGCATCTATTGAAGAAGGAAAATCAATTGTTTCTGCATCACCTGCAATGAAAACATAGTCTGATATTTTTGATTGAGCTATTATAGCATCAATGTCTTGTTGCATTTTTGGTGAAACATCATTCACATATAGTTTTTGAATAGAGGGTATAGAGCATAATTCTTGTGTTAAAAATCCTGTGCCACAACCTATTTCAAAAACATTACATAGGGGAAATGAATATGATTGTAAAGTGCCGGCAAAGCATTCACATAAGACTTTTTGTACAGTTGCTTCTTGTTTATACGTTTCTTTATTTTTCCAAAAACGCTCACCAATTATGTGTTTGTCAGGTAAGGTCATTTTGCCCAATTTAAAATTTCGTCCCATGTTGTAATATTCCCAAAGGGATAATGAGGGATTGGCAAAATAAATCTTTTTATATGTGATTGCCAATAGTTTTTTTGATTTTCGGCTGTAAAAATTAAATCTCTTTCACCAATTACGACTGATGTCCAATTAAAGGGTGTGCTATTTTTGTTTAATAATATACGTGAATGAATTTCTTCTAATTCTTTCTTTTGTTCAGTGCTTATTCGTTTAGACATATAAGGCTTATATTGAATCCATTCTTCTCTTGAACCACACATTCGTATATTAAATTTAGTGCGTGTATTATCATTCCATGCCTCAATTGTACCTTTAAATATAGTTGAAGGAATTCCCATAGTATCGTGCATTGGTAATTCTGTACCATTAATTGCAATACTCGATGCAATAGTTTTAGGTAGTTTTGATTGTACATTCATACAAGCCCATACACCCATAGACCATGCTACTATATGAACTTTTGAGTAATTTTCAATTATTGAAAAATCAACTGTTAAATCGGTATAATTATTACATGCAAATATATCGTAATTGCGATTAGTAATATGTTGAATTGCATTTGTATCCATGCCCCATCCATTAAAGAATAGTAAACATTCAGTGGCTCCTTGTATAGTATGTATTTGCTCAATATTCATATTGGATAAAAATAAATCGGCGGAAAATTACGAAAATCTTCCGCCGAATACTATTAAAAAAAAGTAGTTTTTATTAGAAAGTTACATTTGAAGCGGTATTCATATAAATGTAATATCCTTCGCCCGGTTTCATTGAGGTAAGTGTTCCCGACGTTTTATCTAAAAATGCTTCAAAGTTTTTAATTATTTGAGCACTTGTCCATGTAGTTCCTAATACTGTTGTAGTCGTACCATTGGTAGATTTTGGATAGCCAAGCATATTCCAACCTGCTTTGAGAGGCATGGTAACGATACCCGGAGCTGTTCCTGATACGCTAAGTGTTTGTGCTGTTTTCATATGTACCAAGTAAGCTGCGCCTACCGAAATATTTGTAAGACTTTGCAATTCTGCATCTTGTCCCGGTTTGTAGAAACCGTCACTATTTTTTATAGTATTTACTTGTGTCATTACCCCTGCAAATACCGAAGCTATTGTAGTATTTGAAGGTACTACATTAAATGATATTAAATTCCATCCTTGTGCTAATGCGATTGTTTGTGAAATAGTAGCAGTTACAATCACCACATCTATGGAAGCACGTGGACTTTCGCAACCATTTACTGTTTGCGATACATAATAAGTTGTTGTACCTATAGTAGTTGTACTTGGAATAGGTGCTGTTGTATTTCCTGTACCACCTGTTGCAACGGTATACCATTTCAGTCCGGTGCCGGTAGCTGTAAGAGCAGTAGCAGTAGCATTTTGTTGATATGTTACCGGACTTGTAACGGTAGGTGCAGTTGGAATAGCATTTACAGTAACAGTAGTAGTACTTGCAGAACTTGTACATCCGTTAACGGTAACAGTAGCCGAATATGTTCCGCTCATAGCCGTAGTTGCATTTGTTCTGCTAATAGCTGAGGTAGAAGCAGTATAGCTGCTTGGTCCTGTCCATGCATAGGTAGCGCCGGTAGTAGTAGGAATGCTGAGAGAAATAGTACCACCTTCACAAAGTGTTGGGGTAGTATTAGTAATAGTGGGTGTAGCCGGAATTGCATTTACGGTAACAGTAGTAGTACTGGCAGTACTAGTACATCCGTTAACGGTAACGGTAGCCGAATATGTTCCTCCCATAGCAGTTGTAGCATTTGTTCTATTAATAGCAGCCGTAGTAGCAGTATAGCTGCTTGGTCCTGTCCATGCATAGGTAGCGCCGGTAGTAGTAGGAATGCTGAGCGATATAGTTCCACCAGCACAGAGGGTTGGGGTAGTATTAGTAATAGTAGGGGCAGCAGGTATATCATTTACTGTAACGGTAGTAGTACTAGCAGTACTTGTACAGCCACTCACTGTAACAGTAACTGAATATGTTCCGCCCATAGCAGTAGATGCATTTGTTCTACTTATGGCTGCGGTAGTAGCTGAATAACTACTTGGTCCTGTCCACGCATAGGTAGCTCCGGTTGTAGTAGGAATGCTGAGAGAAATAGTGCCACCTGCGCAAAGGGTAGGAGTTGTATTGGTAATAGTTGGTGCAGCAACCCCGGTTGTAGTTGTAGAAGCTGCTGTATTGTATGCCGATACATTACCTGCAGCATCTTTTGCTCTAACTCGAACTGTATATGTTGTATTACATGTTAAACTTGTTATAGAAATTGAATTTGTAGTAACAGTAGAATATAATGTGCCATTAAGTAATACTTCATAACCGGTTACACCAATGTTATCGGTAGAGGCTGTCCAAGTAGCGGTAAATGAATTTTGTGTAATAGCACTAAACGTAATTGCTCCCGGAGTTGTAGGTGCTTGTGTATCTGCCGTACATTTAGGATTGGTTGCATCTATTACCGCACGTACCGGTGTACGAGCACATGTTGAACCTGCCGAAATTTTCCAATTGTAAAAATATAAATACCATGTTGGTTTTGATTCTGTTCCGTTGTATGCTCCAGTTATTGTCATTACTCCCGAAGGTGTTGAATTATATGGATATGCTGCGCCACTTTCGTTAAATCCTAATGCTCCATTAAACGTTACTGCAGAAACGCGTATTCGTAAATTTGTACCCCAAGCTTTGTCAATATTAAACCCGGTAAAAGGAAATTCAACTAATGTTCCGGCCATAGCAGTAGTCATTGAAACAGAATTTGATGTAAATTTTTTAGCAGGAGAAAAAGCATTTCCACTTCCATCTAAAATTTCTATAGTTACAGTACCCGACCCGGCACTATAAATGCTGTTTACCGCCATTTTTATAGAATTTACTGTGAATGATGACCCTACGGTAAATGCCATTTGTAAAGTATTACTAACACCCCAATTGCTTGTTGTTGTAGATGTTAATGCAGTTGGCCCAACGATACCATTAACCGATGAAGCATCTTGCACATAATATGTTTTAGTTGCAGTAATATTTGGTGAATAACTTGAGCCAGAAGCAAGCGATGTTCCGCCTGTTAATACATCATACCATGCATAAGTACCGGTTGTAATAACTTGTAAATTTGCAGTTCCTGCAGCGCAAATTGTATCATGTTGTACAACAGGTAAATTTGATGTTACTATAATTGTATCTGATTTAGAGGTACAGCCTGTTGCACTAATTGTACAAATATATGTTCCTGGATTGTAAACAATATATGATGATGCAGTAGCTCCCGGAATGGTAACATTGTCTTTTTTCCATGAATAAGTTATACCTGCACCTGATGCAGCAGTTTTAAGCGTATCCCACGATGGGTTACATAAATTTTTGTCGGCTCCTAATGCCACATTTGGTAGTACCGATGTAATAATGATTTCGTCAGAAGTGCTCCATTTGCCAGCTGAGTCAACTACACATTGATAGGTTCCTGCCGATGTTGCTGTGTAGGTGCGTGCGTTAGTAGAAGCATTTACCACGGTAGTTCCATCTTTTTTCCAAGTAAAAGTTTTTTTAGTATCAGGTGTTATTTTAGAGTCAAGAACAATGCTGCTTAAACCACAAATAGATTGATCGGGGCCTAAATCAGGAGTTGGGTGTCCAAATTTATTGGTGTCAACCGGAGCAACTCGAGAAACAATATAAGCTATAGCTCCTACTAATCCCGCATTATAATCAATACCACCTTCAGATGTTTGATAATTGGTTGCACTTTCAGTAAAAGGAACAGTTCTACTACCACCAATCATATATCCATGCTGTCTATTTTTTGTTGGAATTGTCATAGTATTTTGGTTGGCCATAATGTCATCAATTAAGTACACATTTCTATGATGTGGATGCACTGCGCTTGTTCCTCCTGTAGGAGCAAAACCTACCACAAATGAAAATTTAGATGAATTTCCACCAAGAATATAATCAATATTCTTATAAATAAAAGTATTAACAGTAGTTTCATTATTATATGCACCATGTAATGCTACAATAAAAGCAGCGTTGGCATTATAACGAAGTGGACCCCATGTTGCATCGCCTCCTGTATATAATCCCGATGCATTTACAGCACTTTTGTATGTTGAAACAAAAGTGTTAAATAATGTTAAAGCACTGGCACTTCCTAATTTTGCAAGATTGTATGCAGCTATATCGTCATTATTGTTGTAATTGTAGCACCAGTTGTGATTTCCTAAATTACCGGCATATGATAAAGCTTCTGTTTTATAACTTTCAATTCCGGTAGCCCAATATAATTCTGCACATGCACAAGCAAAATCGTCTTGCCATTTTGCATTTGCCGGATAGAATGAACCTGCAGCCACTGTTCCCGGATGAGCTTTTGCATACGTATACGCATATTGTGCATGTGTTAAGCAGGTAGCAGCAAAAGCAGGGTCAAATTTTTTGTACACCCTTGACATAAGTGCAAGAGTAGCAGCACAAAATGATGGCATAGACGCATCGTTTGGATTTTTTACAAATGTTCGAGGACCTTCTTTTTGCCCTCCTTCAGTTTTTGGTAATGTAGCCATAGCTACCGATGTAACCCAATTTTTATGGTCAGCGTCACCATCGCCTACTTGTGAATAAAATGTAGTTGCATTTGGTGCACATTTTATAAAAAATTCACATTCATATTTTAATTCGTCAAGAATGTCTGGAATACCATTAGGCCCACCTTTATTACCTTCAAATGTCCAATCTCCTGAATTTAGATAGCCTGCATAATCATAAGAATAATAATCGTCGTAACCATGAGGGAAGGCATCGTATCCTTTTAATAAAGTATAGGCAGAATAAAACATAGTTTGACCGAATTTTACATGGTCACCACAATCTACCCATCCTCCGGATAAAGAATTTGTATTATCAGCATCTTTAGTAAAACACTTACCGGGTTGTAATTGTGATGGGTCAGCACCTTTAGCGCTTTGTAAAGTTGTCATGTTGGCTGATGTAGGTGTATGTGTCATGATTAACCAATTGGGACCGTTACCCGAACGTTGACCTCCATACATACGTGTTGTCATCCAGCAAGCTTTTTTGTATTCCGTAGCAGTTAGACTCTGTGCATATGTGTTTTGTAAAAAAAATGTGCACAAAAAAATAATTACGAATATAGTTTTGAATCGTTTCATATGTATATTTTTATAATTTCTCTCAATATTTTTTAGACAATCAATATGTCTTAAACCCTATATATTTGCTTGTGTAGATGATAAAATTAAAATATGAAAAACAGAATCAAAAACACAAACTTTTAGAACCTATAAAATTATATAAAATCAAAATATATACTATAGGTATTTTTGGGTATTTTCTGAAAAAAAGAGGCAGGAAGAAATCCTGCCTCGCATCCTAAATAAATACTAACCTATAAGGTTTAATGAAGAAGATAAACAAGATTTCTCTTGTTGAGCATAGCTGCTCTGTAATACTGTTTTTATACTTCAAAAATATATGTTTATATAGTTAAAACCTATTTTGTTGTATTTAAAATTACGTTAAAATTGGTGAATGATAAAAAACAAAGGGTAAAAAGTAATCATATAAAGGTAAAAATGTAAAGCATTAGTTCATTATTTGTAACTCTATATTTTCAAATCATTATATGGGTCAATTGTTTGTATGCTGGAATCGGCATTATAATGAATGGGTGTAACTTTCATAGATCGTAAATGAGTAACACCTTTTGAAAGACTTGAGTCATGATAAAATAAATACCATTTTCCTTGAAATTCACAAATTGAATGATGAGTTGTCCAACCAACCACCGGATTTAATATTCTACCTCTATATGTAAAAGGTCCATAAGGCGAAATGCCTGTTGCGTAACAAATATAATGTGTATCGCCGGTAGAATATGAAAAATAATATATTCCATTATATTTATGCATCCACGAAGCTTCAAAGAATCTGCGTGAATTATCACCTTCTGTTAATCTGTTGCCTTGTTCATCAAGTATTTCTATTTCTTTGGGTGTTTCTGCAAATTCCAACATATTATCACGTAATTTTGCAATTCGTGGTCCTAATGCTGGTTCATGAGAACGAGGTAATTCATGCAAAGAGTTATAAATATTATTCCTATATTTTTGTAATTGTCCACCCCATATACCTCCAAAATACATATAAAAGGAGCCATCATTATCTTGAAATACACAAGGATCTATGGAATAACTTCCTTTTATTGGTTCCGGTTCAGCAATAAATGGTCCGGTAGGGCTTTTTGATGTTGCAACGCCAATACGAAAAATTCCATCATACGATTTTGCTGAAAAATAGAGATAATATGTTCCATTTTTGTAATTTACATCAGAGTCCCATAATTGTTTTTGAGCCCATGCAACATCTTGAATGTGTAATATAATTCCGTGATCAATTGGTTTACCGGGTATTGAATCCATTGATATTACATGATAATCTTCCATGCCAAAATGTGAGCCTTCATCATCAAAAGGAATACCGGCATCAATATCATGCGACGGATAAATGTATAGTTTTCCATTGAAAACATGTGCTGATGGATCTGCAGTGTACATGTGAGTTATTAATGGTTGCGATATTGCTCGTGTATTCAACAAGTCAAAATCTATGTGGTCTATACTGTCTTCTGGCATAATACTTTGTTTTTAATAATAAATTAGTTGTTTCTTCGCTTTTTTAAATCAGATTCAATTTGAATTTCAGTTGTTTTGTTAATTTCATAAAAAAACAATAATGCACAACAAATCAAAAAGGGTAAAGCAGCATATATGCTAACCATCATTTTAACTCCATGTGCAACAGTTTGGGGTTGTAATATTGTTTCACCTGCTTCGGCATGGATATATCCGTATTGCCCCAATATCCATGAAACAAGTGCTCCTCCAATAGATAAGCCTGATTTAAGTCCTACCATCATGGCAGAAAAAATAATTGCTGTTGCTCGTCTATTGTTTTTCCATTCGGAATAATCGGCTACATCGGCTATCATAGCCCATAACAATGGTATGGTAATTCCGTAAAAAAATCCATGGAGTATTTGCGCTCCGAAAATTAAAAATATGTTTTGCGGTGAAAAGAATACAAACAATATAATAAAAAGTGTAGAAATAAATAATGCTATACCAAATACATCACGTTTGCCATATATATCGGCAAGTTTCTTTGAAACACCTATTCCTATTAACATACATATAATACCGCCGGCATTGAATAATCCAAATCCTGCAGAAACAGGATCTGAACCAAAAAAGTTAATACCTATGGCTTGCATACTTGTAATTATTGGTTGTATAAATTGTGATAATGCATGTTTGTCAACATAATTATTGAAATAATATACGTACGAACCACCTTTGAGGGCTAATGTTATAAATATTAAAATAGTAAGTATTAGCATTATTATCCAAGGTTTATTTTTAGTTAAATCTACAATGTCCTCTTTAAACGTAGATTTTTGTTCTTGTGAGGGAACAACCCGTTCACGTGTACTAAAAAATGTAATAAGCAACATAATTGTTCCTATTATTGCTAACCATGTCATTACTATCTCAATACCAATAGCTTTATCTCCATTGCCTGCATATTCAATAATTGGTAACATAAATACTTGTACAAAGAATTGAGCAAACATAACAGCAACAAATCGTATAGCCGATATACTGTTGCGTTCACTCATATTGCCCGTAATTACTCCACTTAATGCCGAGTATGGTAAATTACTGCCTGCATATAGAAGTAGCAATAATGTATATGTTATTGTTGCGTATATTACCTTACCTTTGTAGGAAAAATCGGGTGTTGTAAATGCCAATAAAGCAACTACTCCCATAGGAATAGCCGTAAATAAAATCCATGGTCTGAATTTTCCCCATCTTGAATTTGTTCTGTCAGCCAAAGCACCTATCAATGGATTGAATAAAAATGCTGCTACCAATCCTACTATAAGAATAATAATAGAAGCGTCATTATTGTTCAAGCCATAAATATCAGTATAAAAATAGGCTAAGTATGTAATTAGCGTTTGAAACACCAAATTGGCTGCTAAATCACCTAAACTATATCCAACTTTTTCAAAAATTGAGAGTTTTTCTGTGGAATATTTCATACAAGTATAGTTTTAATTATTGTTTTGTTTTTACTACGATACAATAAAATTCAATCAAATATAGTATAAAATTGTAAAAAATACACTATCCCCTCATAAATTTTTTATAACTGATTTTAGTAAATTAATATAAAGTAATTTTTAATGTGCTTCAAGCCAATTATTTCCTACACCAATATCGGCGATTAATGGAACTGAAAGTGTTACCGCTTGTTCCATTCCTATTCGTATTATTTCTTTCATTGCGTCAACTTCAGAAATTGGAACCGAAAAGTTTAACTCATCATGTACTTGCATTATGAGTTTTGATTGTAAGGATTGTTTTTGAATCATAGAATGTATTCGAATCATGGCAATCTTCATAATGTCGGCAGCAGTACCTTGTATAGGTGCATTTATAGCATTTCGTTCAGCAAAACCTCGTACAGTAGCATTTTGTGAATGAATATCGGGAACATATCTGCGGCGTCCAAACATAGTTTCTACATATCCTTTTTCTTGTGCTATACGAATTTGTGAATCCATAAATTGTTTTACTTGTGGATAAGCAGCAAAGTATCCGTCTATAAGAAATTGAGCATCTTTTCGTGAAATAGAAAGCGTTTGTGACAACCCAAATGCACTTGAACCATATGTAATGGCAAAATTTGCCGATTTAGCTTGTCGGCGTTGTTCTTGGGTAACATCTGTTATTGGAATATTAAATATTTTAGCTGCAGTGGCAGAGTGTATATCTTCACCATTTTTGAAAGCTTGTATAAAATTGCTGTCGCCACTCATGTGAGCTATTACTCGCAACTCTATTTGTGAGTAATCAGCCGATATAAATACATGTTCTTTATGTAAAGGAATAAAGGCTTTTCTGATTTCTCGTCCTTTGGCAGTTTTAATAGGAATATTCTGCAAATTCGGGTTTGTAGAGCTCAATCGACCGGTAGCAACAACAGCCTGATTAAACGATGTGTGTATAAATCCTGTTCGAGGGTTAATCAATTGGGGTAACGCATCAACATAGGTTGATAATAATTTTTTGTATTCTCTGTATTCTAAAATAAGAGGAACAATAGGATGAGCATCTAAAAGTTTTTCAAGTACATCTTCACCGGTTGCATATTGTTTTGTTTTAGTTTTTTTTGCTTTGTCTACTATTGCCAATGTGTCAAATAATATTTCACCTAATTGTTTTGGTGAACCTATATTAAAGGAGGTTCCGGCTAACTGGTATATTTGTTTTTCTACTTTTTGCAATTCTGTTGACAGCATGTCAGAAAATTCCTGTAAAGCTACAGAGTCTATACAAGTTCCGTTGCGTTCCATAGTATTCAATACTTCTATTAATGGAAATTCTATGGTTTCACATAATTCTAATTGATTTTTTTGTTTCAATTCTTTAGAAAGTAATTGATATAATTGGAATGTAATATCAGCGTCTTCTCCGGCGTATTCTTTTGCTTGTTCAAGCGGTACATCACGAAATGAACCTTGATTTTTACCTTTTTTACCAATAAGTTCTTCAATTTTTACCATTTCATAATTCAGGTATTGTTCCGATAGAGATTCTAATTTATGTCTTCCTTCGGGTTGTATTATATAGTGTGCAATCATAGTATCAAACACCGGTCCTGCAATTGTTATGTTGTAATTGGCTAAAACCGACATATCAAATTTCAAATTTTGTCCAATTTTCAATGATTTTGATGAAAATACTGGTGCAAATTGTTGTGCTAAAGCAAAAGCTTCTTGTTTATTTTCGGGGAATGGTACATAATAGGCTTTGTGTGCTTCATATGAAAAAGCTATTCCACATAGTTCTGCTTCTAATGTGTTGAGAGAGGTAGTTTCGGTATCAAAACAAAATTCTTTTTGTTGTAGCAATTCTTGAATTAATTTTTGAATATGAGATTGATTATCTACTAAAAAGTAACTATGATTAACAGTATTAATTGTTTGATACGATGATACATATACTGGTTGTTCTGATGGTTCATCAAATAAACCCAATTGTAAAGACTGTTGAGCAGGAGCCGGCTTTATATTGTTTTGAACAGTTCTTTGCGGTATAAGTCTGTCTAAAAGAGTACGAAATTCAAGTTCTTTGAATTTTTCTTGTAAAATTCCAACATTGAAATCTTCTTTTACAAAATTGTATGATGAAAAGTCAATGGGAACATCAATTTTTATGGTTACTAATTGTTTAGAAAGCATTACTAATTCCTTATTAGCAAGCAAACTTTCTTTTTGTTTCCCTTTTAATTCATCTATATGTTGGTAAATACCTTCAATAGAACCATATTGAGCTATAAGTGATTTTGCTGTTTTTTCACCGATTCCCGGAGCTCCCGGAACATTATCAGAGCTGTCACCCCAAAGTCCAAGTATATCTATTACTTGTTGTGGGGATGACACTTCAAATTTTTGTAACACTTCGGGTACTCCTAATATTTCTATACCTGCACCAAAACTGCGAGGCCTATATATATATATGTTATCTTGAACCAACTGACAATAGTCTTTATCAGGAGTTGCCATGTATACTTCAAATCCTTGTTTTGCAGCTTGTTTAGCCAGTGTGCCAATTACATCATCTGCTTCATATCCTTCTATTTGAATTACCGGAATATTCATGCCTTGTATTATTTCCATAACATGAGGAATAGATGCTCGTAAATCTTCGGGCGTTTCTTGTCGATTTGCTTTGTATAGCTTATACATAGTGTGTCTAAATGTGTCACCTTTTGGGTCAAATACTACTCCAATATGAGTTGGTTTTTGTGTTTGAATTACATCGAACAATGTATTTACGAATCCAAATATTCCTGATGTGTTAACGCCTTTACTGTTGATGCGTGGATTTTTAATAAATGCAAAATAAGAACGGTACAACATTGCATGACCGTCAATAAGAAATAATTTGTTTTGAGCCATAGTAATAATTTATTATTGTAAAGATATGATTTTTATGCAAATACTACTATTTTTTTACTACAAAACCAATTCATTACAATATGTGATGAAAAAAGAGTACTAGGTATGAAAATATGCCTTAATAACTGAAGTTTTAGATTTTCCTATGAGTTTGGTTAATTCTTCTTCTGAAGCGTTTTTTATTGCTTCTATAGATTTAAAGTGTGATAAAAGTTTTTCAGCTATTATGCTGCCAATACCTTGAATAGAAGTTAATTCAGATTGTATAAAATGTTTTGAACGTTTATTTCGGTGGTGTGTTATTCCAAATCTATGTGCTTCATCTCGCATGTGTTGTATAACCTTAAGTGTTTCGCTGGTTTTGTTTAAATATAATGGTATAGAATCTCCGGGGAAAAATATTTCTTCTAAGCGTTTAGCTATACCTATGAGTTTAACTTTGTCTAAAATACCTAATTGAGTAAATACTTTTACAGCAGAACTTAATTGACCTTTACCTCCGTCAACTATTACTAATTGGGGTAACGGTTCATTTTCGGCAATTAATTTTGTATATCGTCTGGTAAGAACCTCCTCCATTGATGCAAAATCATTGGGGCCTTCAACAGTTTTTATATTAAAATGTCTGTAATCTTGTTTACTTGGTTTGGCATTTTTAAATACTACACAGGCGGCAACAGCAAATGCTCCTTGAATATTAGAATTGTCAAAACATTCCATGTGTACGGGTAGTTCAGAAAGACGTAAATCTTTTTGTATGGTTTCTAAAATTCTATTGCTATGTCGTTCAGGATCAACTCGTTTAAGTTGTTTTAATTTTTCTAATTTATAGTAGGTTACATTGCGTTGCGAAAGATCAAGTAATTGTTTTTTGTCGCCTCGTTGCGGAATAGTATAGGTAACATGTTCTAACAAAAAGTCTGGCATAAAAGGAACAATTATTTCGTGTGCATTACTCGGAATCTTATCTCTAATTTCAGTAATAGCCATTCCAAGTAATTCTTCGGGAGTTTCGTGTAATTGCTTTTTAATTTCAATAGTATGAACTTGAATTACACCTCCGTTTACTACCTTAAGAAAATTTACATATGCTACGTCTATATCATCTTCTATAGAATATACGTCTACATTGGTAATACTTGGGCTTACAATGGTAGATTTGCTTTGATATCGTGCCAATGCATCTATATGTTCTTTAATTTGTTTTGCCTCTTCAAATTGTAATGCTTCGGCATGAAGTTTCATCTTTTTTGTTAGAACTTGTATTACTTCATGTATATTTCCACGTAAAATATTTTTGATATCGTTTATAGTTTGATTGTAGGCTTCTTCGGTTTCTAAACCTACGCATGGCCCTTTGCAATTTTTAATATGGTATTCTAAGCAAACTTTATATTTTCCTTTTGCTATTTCTGTATTGCTTAAATTGAGTGAACATGTTCGCAAAGTGTATAATTGAAAAATCATATCGAGTAAAAAACGAGACATGCGAACATTTGCATAAGGTCCAAAATATGTAGAACCGTCTTTTATCATTGTACGTGTATGAAAAACACGAGGAAACGGTTCATTTTTAATTACAATCCACGGATACGTTTTGTCATCTTTGAGCATTATATTGTATCGAGGACGATATTTTTTTATCAAATTATTTTCGAGTAATAAAGCATCTTGTTCACTATTTACCACTATATGTTGTATAGAATGTATTTTGCTTACCAGTACCCGTGTTTTGGCATGTTCATGTTCTTTTACAAAATATGATGTTACTCGTTTTTTTAAATTTTTAGCTTTGCCCACATACAGTAACGTGTCATGTTTGTCAAAAAACTGATATACACCAGGTTTTTCTGGTAAAATTCCTACCAAGTTTTTACAACGTTCGTATGGTGTTGAGTTATTCATGTTTTGTAGCTTGTAAATATTCTAATCCTTGCTCCAAGATGCGTATAAACTGTGTTGCTGTTTGTATGTGGTTATATTGTTGGGCTACTTGTAAGGCATGTATTCCTAATGTATTTCTTTTTTCATGATTTTCTACTAATTCGGTAATGCTTGATGCTATATCGTGGGGTTGGGTAGAACATAATAATATGGATTCATTATGTGTAAATAATTCTTGTATAGCTTCGCTGTGCTTACTTATAATAGGTTTTTGCATAGCTGCATAATGGTAAATTTTATTTGGAATAACTAAATCGGCTTTTTGGGTATTTCCAAAAATACCTAAACAAATATCCCATGAATTAATAATTGCAGGTAAATCGCTGTAAGGTTGCCACCCCATAAATGTAATATTGTGTAACCCAAGTGTAGCAGCTTTCTTTTTCATAGCTTCAAATTCAAAACCATTGCCTACAAGTTCAAATCGTACATTGTCATTCTGTTTTAAAATATGAGCCGCATCTATTATATTAGAAACTCCTTGTAAAGGAATAAATCCACCATAAAACCCTATTGTGAATGTATTGTTTGAGTGTTTGTGTGTAGTGCAAGGTGCAAAATCATGTGTGTTAACTCCTACAGGTAACACAAAAATTCGTTCGTGTGATATTTTAAATGTGCGGGCATAATATGATTTGTGTGCAACTGTATCAGCAATCATAAAATCGCAGGCAGAAAATGCCCGTTTGTCCTTGTAAAAATTTTTTAAAGCACGCGGAGAATATTTCCAAACCAGTTTATAATCAAAGACTTTAGTCAAATATTTAGAAATAAGAGGATCAAAGCAAATAGGTTTGTTAGTATGCTTTCGAATAAATTGTACACTATTGTGAGTAAATGATGGTAAAAATACAACATCGGCACTATTTAAAACTGTTTTGAGCTTGGCAGTATCACATGTATTATTTTTTTGAATTGGGTATTCTATTATTGAAATGCCGGGTATGTGCTTAATACCTTCTATAATAATTGCAGTTCTATTATATTCAGAAGAATAATTGCCTGTAAATACTATATTCATACTCTACCGGTTATACATGTTTTTGAATAATTGAAAGAACATATGTAGCACGTTTTACATCGGTATGGTAGGCCGCTATATGATTATATGATTGTTGTGCTATTTGTTCTCGTTTGTCATTATGTTTCAGATAGTATTCACATAATTCTATAAGATTTGATAAATCGTCATTGCAATATATAATATTTGCACCGTGGGTAAACGGATTTGGTATTTCAATTTGTGGTTTTTGAGAAATCATACATACTCCCAATGCAGGAACTTCCCAATATCTAAGGGTATCCCACCCGCGACCTCTAAAATTCAAAACTATTTTACATCGTTTCAATTCTTCTAAATAGAATAATCCTTTGCGTTTGTATTGTTTAAATGTTTGATTGAGTGTTGTACCGTTTTGTGCACAATCAAATAAATCGGCAATTAGTGTAAGTGCTTGTGTTCTAATAGGGTCTGATTTTACAGCCCAAAAAGAAACATCATACGTTTTGCTAACAGAACTAATTTGTATGATTGTATCTAAATTAAATGCAAAAGGACATGCAAAAACGTTTGAAGGATAATATGTGTCAATGAGCTTTTCTCTTTTGAAAATGATATTGAATTCACGTATAGCAAGAGCTTGTTCGTATAATTCATAACAGTTTTTTCGTTCCAAATCGCCGCCAACATTACTAAAATCACCTCCATCAATAAATATTATCGGTATGTGCGAGGGGATTGAAGGCGCAATTTGTATATATGTTTTAAATGCATCAGGTTTTGCTGCTGCTACAATTACGCAATCATACCGAAATGGAAGAATACATGAAAGTATATATTGCAACGTTTCTCCCGATTGATAACCAAGATTTTTGGGATATTGTTTTACGGGCAATAAATATTGCTTGTTCCACGGAACTGTTTTTACCGACCTGGTTCCAAGAATTTTTACCAGTCCGCTATACAAAATATCTTGCAAATAGTCAGAATGGGTTGAATTAATATATAATATTTTCATGTGTAACTATTGCTTATTTGAGTTAGTTTTTTGTATATAATAAAGTTTGAGGTATTTAAGATATACTGCATATGCCGCATTTTTGCTAATAACAAAACCGGTAAGTCCATCTAAAAATCCTAATTTAAGTATATAGTTTCGTATGAAACGCCATAGTGGGTATATAACGATTTTTATAATAGACGATGATTTTCCTTGTGAATATTTTGATTGTGCAGAAATTGTAGAAAATGAGTTTATTTGAGCTATTGCTTGTTCTACAGTATGAACGGTATAATGCAATATATCGCCTTGTAAATGAATGATAGTAGTGTTTGGGTGCATTATAAATTTGTCATGTGGATTGTTTCCGCCCCATTCACCTTTGTTTCGATTCCATAGTCGTAAACTTATATCTGGATACCAACCGCAATGATGAACGGGGGTGCTGCAAAAGTGATTGAGTCTGTTACAAGTATATCCATCGGCAGTGTGATTCTGTTTAATTGCTTGTATGCTGGCTTTCAGGGTGTCTGAGAGTGCTTCGTCGGCATCAAGTGATAAAACTAAGTCATATTTACAAAGCATACGGGCATAATTCTTTTGTTGAATATGACCTTCAAACGGATGCAATATGCACGATACATTTAATTTTTTGCATATTTCAACAGTTGCATCTGTTGAGTATGAATCAACTACTACTATTTCGTCGGCAATATCTTGTACCGAACGTATGCATCGTTCTATGTTTTTTTCTTCGTTAAATGTTATAATTGCTACCGATAATTTGTGCATGGCAAATTTGCATTATAATTGTGTAATAAACGCTTCTGTTTTTTCAAATATATTTTGTGCATCAAAATGAGACTGAACAAATTCACGAGCATTTGCTCCCATTTTTTGTCGTTCTTGTTCATTTTCAATTAAATATACAATTTTTTGAGCAAATTGTATGGTGTTATCTTTGGGAATTAAAAAACCGTTATAGTTATCGGTAATTAATTCTTGTGAACTGCTAACATTATAGGCAATTACCGGAATAGAGTAACGCATTGCTTCTGCCATTACATATCCAAATCCTTCTCCATGCGATGTAAGAATGAATATATCTAATGTTGCATAAAAATCGTTGATATTATTTTGAAAACCAACTAATTCAATATGTGATTGTAGTCGTTTGTCTTGTATGGCTTGTTTAAGAGTTTGGTACAAACTTCCATCACCTGCTATACGAATTACAAAGTTTGTAGTATATTTCAATACTTCTTTAGCAATTGTAAGCACAGCATTCATATTTTTTTGTGGCTCAAGTCTTCCTGCAGTACCTATTGTAATAGATTTGTTAGTAGTTTCATATTTTTTATCAATATTACATTGTGGTATTCCATTATACAATACGGTAATTTTATTGAGTGGAAATAAGTTTGAATTGTATGCTGTAATTGATTGTTTGGTAGCTTCAGAATTGGCAATAATATGAGTAATAATATGCGAAAACAAAAACCTATTTGTAAACGAATTTTTAATTGGAATGGCACAACCTCGTCTGTAAACAATGTTTTGTACTCCGGCTAATTTAGCTGCTATCCCTGCTACTTTTACATCAATTGGTAAACACAATATTACGGTTTTAACTCTATATTTTTTAAACATTCTGTAACATGCTACATATTTGAATGGATTTAAAAAACTAAGATTACGTAATGTTATTGTATATTGAGGAATTGTAGAATCTATAGATTGTAATAATGCACCATGAGGGTTGCCGCATACTATAACATTATGATTTTTTGAAAATAAATATGATGCTATTTCACTATGCCATTTTTCGCCACCTCCCCATGGTTTGTGACTATTAAAAAAACATATATATGTTTTGTTATGTTCCATACTATGTTAAAGATTTTTTCTTCTATATTCCGCAAATGTATAATCAAATGCGTGTTTTTCATCGGCAGTACATGCATTTTCAGAAATTGTAATCCAATCATGAGTATTCCATTTTGGGAAAAATGTATCGGCATTGCATTGGGTATGAACATGTGTAATATACATAGTATGTGCTATAGGTAGTGCAAGTTCATATATTTGAGCTCCTCCACATACAAATACTTCATCTTCGTTACTGCAAAAAGTAAGAGCTTGTTCAAGTGAATGAGCAATTATGCACCCCTGAGGAGCTGAATATTCTCTATTTCTGGTAATAATTATTGTAGTTCTGTTGGGTAAAGGTCGTCCACCACCTATTGATTCAAATGTATTACGTCCCATAATTATAGAATGACCTGTAGTTTTTGCTTTAAAAAATTTGAGATCGGCAGGTAAATGCCATAATAACGCATTGTTTTTACCAATTCCATAATTTTCGTCAATTGCAGCAATAATTGAAATATTCATTTTGTTTGTTTTCATTTTCTAAGAATGAGAATCAAAAGTAATGAAATTTCTTGTTTTTACTTTTATTTTGAAATAAAATATAGGTTTCTTATATATTTGGTTATAATGATTGAGTTAACATAAATTTAACACGTATACGTATTCAATTTGCAAAAAAATACTACTTTTACTTATATCAAAATGTATTTAGTATATGCAAACTCTTTCACACAAAACTATCGCTCTTTTAGTTGCCGGAATAGCTTCGGCTATATCAATAGTAGCCGTATTGGTTTCGGGTTTCGTAATTGCTCAAAATAATACTATTCCGTATGCTATTTTTATAGCTCTTACTATGTTTGCCGTTATTTACATTATAACATTTTATATTACAAAAGAATATATTATTCAAAAAGTAAAGCCTATATACAAAACCATACATTCGGCTCAAACGTCAACACTAAAAAAAATTACTGAAAATGAACATGAAGAATCTAATATAATTGCAACAACAGAAAAAGAAGTTGCTGAATGGGCAAAACGAAAAATTATAGAAATAGAAGAATTAAAACGATTGGAAAAATATCGTAAAGAGTATATCGGAAATGTTTCACATGAATTAAAAACGCCAATTTTTAGTATACAAGGATATATATCAACATTATTAGATGGTGGTTTGTATGATGAAACAATAAATAAAGCTTATTTGGAAAAGGCTGATAAAGCCATCCAACGTATGACCTCAATTGTACGTGATTTAGATTCTATTACCAGACTCGAAGCTGGTGAGTTAAAATTAGAATACAGCCAGTTTAATATAATACTTTTGGTAAAAGAAGTTTTTGAAGCTCAGGAATTGCTTGCAAAAGAACGAAATGTTCATATGTATATAGATATGGGGGTTGAAAAACCTATTATGGTAAATGCCGATAAAAAACGGATACAAATGGCATTGAACAATTTAGTAATTAATGCAATAAAATATAATAATCCCGAAGGTGGAAAAATTCGTGTTCGTTTTTATGATATGGATAATTTGGTGTTGGTAGAAGTAAGTGATACCGGAATTGGAATTGAACAAGAACATTTAAGCAGAATATTTGAACGATTTTATAGAGTTGATAAAAGTCGTTCGCGAGAACAAGGAGGAACCGGGTTGGGGTTGTCAATAGTAAAGCATATAATAGAGGCTCATGGTCAAACAATTAGCGTAAAAAGCACAATAAATAAAGGAACATCGTTTACATTTACAATAGAAAAAGCTATATTGCAATAAATTTTGACATATGGATACATCTGGAGTAAAAATTCTCATCGTTGATGATGAAGACGATATTATTGAAATTTTACAGTACAATTTAACAAAAGCCGGATATGCTGTATATACTGCAACCGATGGTCGTGAAGCAATAAAAAAAGCAAAAAAAGTATTGCCCGATATTATTTTGCTCGATGTAATGATGCCTCATATAGACGGAATTCAAGCATGTGAAGATATACGTCAAATTCCCGAATTGGAACATTGTATTATTGCTTTTTTAACAGCTCGGGGTGAAGATTATTCAGAAATTGCCGGGTTACAAGCCGGAGCCGATGATTATATTACTAAACCTATTCGGCCTAAGGTGCTTATAGCCAGATTGCAGACTTTACTCAAACGAAAAAATAATACGAAACAAATACAAGTCTCTAAAAAAATTGAGTTTGAAGATATTGTAATTGATGAAGAAAAACATTTGGTTTTCTTTAAAAATAAAGAAATCAATTTGCCAAATAAAGAATTTAAACTGTTAATGTTACTTGCATCTAAACCCGATAGGGTTTTTACTCGAGACGAAATTTATACGACAGTTTGGGGAACAGATATAGTTGTAGGTGATAGAACGATTGATGTGCATATTCGAAAACTTCGTGAAAAACTAAACGAAGAATATATAGATACTATAAAAGGTATAGGCTATACTTTTATTAAACGAATTTAATGTATAATAGGTAGTGTTAGTTTTTCTTATGTTAAATAAATTTTAATATTTGGTGTTTTAAGAATTATAAAATATTTTTCTATAAAAATGTCAGCCTTACAGGCTTTTTTATAGATACTAATCAAATTTCTGAGCTATATTCTTTCACATATTAGTGGTACATCACGATACTTTCACCGGCAGCAGTATGTTCAAAAAAAAAGACTCACAATAATATGTAAGTCTTCATTTATTGTGGGCCCAGCAGGGCTTGAACCTGCGACCCCCTGATTATGAGTCAGGTGCTCTAACCAGCTGAGCTATGGGCCCGAAATAACATATTTGTTATTTTGGGTTTGCAAAAATACATATTTGTTCAATTAAAACAAGTATTTGTAAATTATTTTTTTGGAATTACAGTTTTATTACAATTTTTTCGCCATTATAATCTACCATTTTTGTAATAGTTTTTGCTGTTTCTATTCCGGTGCCGGTAACTTCTGAAACTAATACAATTGAAAATTTACGTGTTTGCAACATTCCGGGGAACGAACCTTTTCGATTGCCAATGGTTAATTCGTTTGTTTTGTTGTTCCATGTAAAGTCGATAGTTGAGTAAACACCTTTTTCGTAATTATATCCATCGTTTTCGTCTTCGTAAAGGGTGAATGTGCCATCGGCTCCTTTATAAATGCGTATTTCTAATTGGTCGTAAGGTTTTTCAGTTGTATATTGCACAAATGGACCCATTGGAATAATAGAACCTGCAGGTACAAACAAAGGCATAGTTTCTATGCGGGCATCTGCAGTTATGGTTGTGCCGCCGTTGTATGTTTTGCCTGTCCAAAAGTCAACCCATTGTGTTCCTTTTGGTAAATATACCTCGCGTGTTGTTTTACGAGTTTCTTGTACTTTTTCGGCAGCAAACAAGCTCGGCGTTTTCCATTTCAACACCATTCGGGCAGCACCGGTCGATGTATTTTCTGTTTCTAATTCAAACGTATAGGATTTGCCTGCTTCTAACTGAATTACTTCGGTGTATTGTTCTACACTGGTATACACCATCTTCAATTGTTTGCCGTTTATGCGAATTCGTTTGGCATCGAACGATTGTAAATGAAATTGATATGGTCCGGTTTCGGTAGGGTTTAAAGTTCCTTTCCACCGAATAGAAAACATAGAATCGGTAACATATACAGGACGGCTGGTATACCAAAATACATCTACATTTGAAACTATGGTGTCGGCACCTAAGTTTTTGTATGCTTTGTCTTTGAAAAATTGTGCATGTAATCCTTGGTTACCCTCGGCTGTTTTGAATACAGTATTAGGAATAGTTACACTTCGTAATGGTGGCGTATATTTTTGATATTCGGTTACCGGACATGCCATAATTGATGGTCCAAACATAAATTGGTCGTCAATATTATACACGCGTTTGTCGTCGGTATAATCCATAGCCAATCCACGCATGATTGTATAATCTTCGTTTGTTATTTTCCATGCTTGCGAATAAATATATGGCATCAATCGGTATCGTAAATTATCGAATTTTATAAGAGTAGGAGTAAATTCTCCAAATTCCCAAATCTCGCGAGGTGTTTCGGAGCCATGTGAGCGAAATATTGGAGTAAACACACCCAATTGAAACATGCGAGTATAGAGTTCTTGATATGCAGGGTCTTTGCCACCGTTGCAAAACACTCCATCGTATGCTCCCAATACAAAAGCTCCTATATCAAACGTCCAGTATGGCACACCCGACATTGAATGATTTAATCCTGCTGCAATTTGATGTTTGTATATATCCCAGGCAGCACCTATATCACCACTCCAGGTTACCGCTCCGGCACGTTGTTGTCCGGCATAGGTAGAACGAGTAAGAATAAATTGTCGTTGCTTTGCATCGGCACGCATCATTTTGTGCAGTTCGGTTGTCATTATGAGCGAAAACGCATTGAGATATCTATCCCATGAACCAAGATGATTTTTCCCTACTTTATTTTTCATTTCGTAGTCGGTCGATTCTTTGGTCAACGCATTGGTAACATCGGGTTCAGTACTGTCTATCCACCAGCCGTCTAAACCAAAACACCACAATCCGCTTTTGAGGTATTGATAATACAATTTGGTAGCTTCAGGATTGAATGCATCATAATATTTGAATCCAGCCCATCCAACAGGTTTGTACAAATATCCCTTTTCGTTCATTTCTTTATAAATAGGTGTATTTGGTCCCAATGCCGGCCATATAGAAATTATAGCATGATAATTCATAGCATGAAGTTTATCCATCATTTCTTGTGGACGAGGGAAGAGAGTTTTGTCGAAAAACATACCACTCCAGTTTGCTGCGCCATTCCAATAATCCCAATCTTGAATCATATTGTCTATTGGAATTTGTAGTTTACGATATTTTTCGGCTACCGCCATTATTTCGGCTTGGGTATCATAATGCTCTTTACTTTGCCAATAGCCATACGCCCATTTGCCAAACATTGGAGCTTTGCCTGTAAGATAACGATATCCCGAAATTACTTTGTCGGCTTTTTTGTCGGCTATCAAATAGTAGTCAACATTGTCGGCAACATCTGACCATAGTGTAGCACCTTCATCAGTATCGGTAAATATGGTTTTGGAATAATTGTCCCACAAAATTCCATATCCTGCGGTTGACCACAAAAATGGGATTACCGCATCGGTATTGGTTTGCACCAATTTTACCTCTTTACCGCGATAGTTCATGTATCCGTATTGGTGTTGCCCTAAGCCATATATAGCTTCATCGTTTGACAATTGAAATGTTTGTGCTACACTCCATGCTCTTTCATTAGGTGAAACATAGGGAGTAAATTTCGGAGTATTTTTTTCGGCTACAATTTGTTGATTTTGGGTATCAAAATAAGAAATAGCACCATCTTTTTCCGAAATTTTTACAAGCAATTCCGGAGATTGTAAAATAATATATCCGTTTGATTGCGATACGGAAATGTTGAGAGACTGCACACTGTCAATTACTACCATCAAACTGGTTTTGGAGTCGCTAGAATCTGCCGCCCACTTTTGTACACGTACAATAGAATTGGTGTAAAACTGAGCCTTTACATACATGCTGTCTATTTGTACTTGTACCCCATTGGTAATAGATGTGTACGGTAATTTGTGTGAACAACTGCTAAGAATCACACTTAAAAAAACAGAAATTACAAAAAAACGTTTCTTCATATATTTAGTATTTAGTTATAATGCTTGATATTTAAAATTTTTGAATTGCACACTGCCTGTACCCATCGAAACCAACCCAATACGTAAGCTGAGAAATCCACTGAGCACATTGTGATGATACCCCGAAACTTCTGTAGAATTAGTTGTTTTTATCCACGAAATCCCATCAATACTGTAATACATATCTACTGTATTGTTTTTATTGATAAGGCGTAAAAACACATGACGATTAATTGTATTGGGTTCGGTTACAAATTGCCAACCGCGTAAATTAGTGAGAATGTTTGTTGAATCAGCTAATATACCCGAGTAGCACTGTTGGTTATAAAACAAAATTAATCCTGCGTGTGCGTTTCCATGAATTTCAATTTCTACCTCGGCGCTATATGAATTATGAGCAGGAACATACAATAATGGTGAACTTTCGGCTATATTGGTACCTTTGCTCTTAATTTCTATACTATTCCCTGTAATTGTAAAACGAGAGGGGTCATATTCACCAAAAAATTTCCACAAATGTTCGAATGATAGCGAATTAAAAGTTGTAAAAATATTTGAATTGAATTGTGCCTGATGTATATGTGGTTTTTTTATTGGAGCATCAAGTAAGAGTGTATCATTGAGTTTAAACCAGCCATCGTTAGTCCACATTAGAGGAGCCAGTAATGTTTGTCTCCCCATAGTGTAGTTTCCGTTTTTGTAAGCGTGCAATATCATCCACCAATCGTTTGTAGTAGCTTTAAATACAGTAGCATGCCCTACAGAACACCATGTTTCATTTGCATTGGTTGCTCGTGCTATAGGATTGTACGGTGAATTTTCCCATGGCCCAAATGGAGTTTTTGAACGTGCCGATATTACCATATGCCCCGTTGCAGGCCCAGCTGTGCCACCTTGTGCAACAGTTAAATAATAATAATTTCCGTGTTTGAATAATTTTGGCCCTTCCATGCAAAAACATTCAATTGACCATTCTCGAGGAATTTGCCAACCCTTATATACGGGAGTTAATTCTCCTGTAATTCTTAACCCGTCTTTGGACAAAGGAACATAACTACCGTTGCTAAAATACAAATATCTATTTCCTTTAGAATCAACAAAATGCCCGGGGTCTATACTTGAAATACCTAATTCTATTGGTTTGCTCCATGTGCCATTTATGGAATCAGCAGATATTACATAATTTGTATTATTTGCAGGGAAGTATATATAATATTTGTTTTCATACTTTACTATATCGGGTGCCCAAACCGAACCAACATATGTTTTGAGAGGACTTTGTATGGGAGTCCACTGTATCAAATCGTTTGATTTCCATATGGTTAATCCCGGATAATATTCAAATGATGAATGAACAATATAATATGAATTGCCATCAACTAAAATACTGGGGTCAGGGTAGTCGCCTGCAAAAATTGGATTTGTATACGTTGACGAATTATGTGTTTGATATTGAGCAGGTAATTGTATGCTGATAACACAACAAAAAAAAAGTATAATTATTTTCTTTCCAGTATATATCATGTTATTTCTCCCAAATTTTTTCCATTTCTTCCAAAGTTTTCCCTTTGGTTTCGGGAACCATTTTCCATACAAATATGAATGACACTATACTCATTACTCCATAAAAACCATAGGTTACCGCACCGCTGTATTCCATCATAAACGGATAGGTAGACGATATAAAATAATTTGCTGCCCACTGCGCTGCTACAGCCACAGCTACCGCTGCACCACGTATTTTATTCGGGAAAATTTCGGCAATCAGTACCCAACATATTGGTCCCCAACTCATCATAAACGATGCAGTGTATATCATAATAAACACTAATGTGCTTATTCCAATTATATGCATATATGATAAAGCGGCAATCGCAAACATGCCCACCGCCATACCTATAGAGCCTACCATGAGCAATGGTTTACGTCCCCAACGGTCTACAGTAAGTATAGCAACCACGGTAAAAATTACATTTATAAATCCCATTACTACTGTTTGCAGCATCGAAGCATCTTTGGCAGCTCCCATACTTTCAAAAATTCGCGGTGCGTAATACAATGCCACGTTAATACCTACAAATTGTTGGAAAACAGACAATAAAATACCAATAAAAATAACTGTTTTACCAAATGCAAAAATGTTACTTGAATGGTGTTCAACGGTATTTTTGATTTCGGCAAGAATTTCTTTGGCTTTATCAATACCGTTGATTTTGGTTAGTACAGCCAATGCCGAGTCATCTTTGTTGGTCAATGCCAAATAACGAGGAGTTTCGGGAACAAAAAATAATAATATACCGAATAATCCTGCAGGTATAGCTTCTGATAAAAACATTTGACGCCAACCTATATCATTTATCCATTCTATGGTTTGTCCTTTGGCTATTCCGTAATTTACAAAATATACTACCAACATACCAAATATTATGGTAAACTGGTTGAGCGAAACTAAACGTCCGCGTAAATGAGCAGGAGAAATTTCTCCAATATACATTGGGCATACAGCCGACGCTAATCCTACGCCAATACCACCAATAATTCGGTACAAGTTAAACATAAGTAACAGCCCAATGGTAGGTTCTCCTTTGGTGAAAAATAAAAATTCGGGATAGCCTGAACCTAATGCCGAAACAAAAAATAATGCAGCGGCTATCATTAATGATTTTTTTCTACCGTATTTTCGTGAAAAAATACCTGCTATTGCCCCGCCTATGATACAACCAATAAGAGCACTCGATGTTGTGGCTCCGTGAATAAGAGAACTTAACCCTTGGCTGGTAATAAGGTAGGCCTGAATAGATTTTTCGGCACCGGAAATTACGGCAGTATCATATCCAAAGAGGAGTCCGCCAAGTGTAGCAACAAATGTAATTGCTGCTATAAATTTCATGTTTACTTGTGTTTGCATAGGTTTGGGGTTTTAATGGTATATAAAAATGAGTTAGAGAGTTAGTGTGACTCTCTAACTCCTAATACATTATATATACTGATTAATTAATTGTTCCAAATATTCTTGTTTGCCACTAATCATTGCAGGTTCGCCAACTTCTTTTGCTATAGCATACATGTCGGTAAGCGAAAGTTTGCCCGCTTCAAAATCAATTCCTTTTGGTGTATTGAACGATGCATATCTGTTAGCACGCAATTTCAAATAATCAGATTCGCGTAAAATAGTATCGGCAATGATTAATGAGCGAGCAAATACGTCCATTCCACTAATGTGAGCAATAAATATATCTTCTAAATCGGTAGAGTTTCTGCGAGTTTTTGCATCGAAGTTTATACCACCATGATTGAATCCGCCTGCTTGTAAAATTTCGAGCATAGCTTCAGTAATTTCATAAATATTTGTTGGGAATTCGTCAGTGTCCCAGCCGTTTTGGTAATCGCCTTTATTTGCATCTATGCTTCCTAATTTGCCGGCATCAGCAGCCATACGGAGTTCATGAGCAAAAGAGTGTCCTGCCAAAGTAGCGTGGTTAACTTCTACATTTAATTTGAAATCATCTATTAAACCTTGTGCATTCAAAAATCCTAATACTGTTTGTACATCTACATCATATTGATGTTTTGATGGTTCCATAGGTTTTGGTTCAATAAAGAATGTTCCGGTAAATCCTTGTTTGCGTGCGTAGTCGCGAGCCATACGTAAAAATTGCCCCATGTGGTCTAACTCTTTTTTTGTATTGGTATTGTGCAGGCTCATGTAACCTTCTCTACCACCCCAAAATACGTATCCGGTGCCACCTAATTCTATGGTAGCATCTATTGCATTTTTTACTTGCACGGCTGCATTGGCAACTACTGCAAAGTCAGGATTGGTAGAAGCTCCGTTCATATAGCGAGGATTACTGAATACGTTAGCTGTTCCCCACAATAATTTCACACCCGATTCGGCTTGTTTTTGTTTTGCATACGCTACCATTTCGGCAAGTTGTTTTTCTATTTGAAAAACAGAACCATCGCCGGCAATATCGGTATCATGAAAACAATAATAGGGTGCACCTAATTTTGTAATAAATTCAAATGCTGCATCCATACGTTGTTTGTTTGCATCGCTCACATTTGATGCTTGTTCCCATGGGAAATTTTTGGTTCCCGGACCAAATGGGTCACCACCGGTGCCGCATAGTGTGTGCCAATATGCCACCGCAAAACGAAGATGATCTTTCATGGTTTTACCTGCAACTATTTGATTTTCGTTGTACCATTTAAATGCTAAAGGATTTTTTGATTCTTTTCCTTCGAATTGTATTTTATTGATTCCTTTAAAATACTCTTTGTTTCCAATTACTACTGCCATGATTTATAAATTTTGAGTTATTAGTATTGTATATACAACTAAGTTGTTTATGTATTTAAAATTTGTTCCACATGTATTTTCCACTGTTCATAAGCCTCTCTATATGCTGTTTTATTTTGTAAATCGGGTGTGATTTCTTCTAATTTAGTAAGTCCGTTGAAAGCTTCATTTGTTGATGAATACAAACCGCATCCAATACCGGCACCACGTGCAGCACCTATTGAACCATCAGTATTATATAGCTCTATAGTTGCTCCCGAAATTCCTGCTATTGTATCACGAAAAATTGGGCTCAAAAACATGTTCGCTTTTCCTGCTTTTATTGTTGTTGGATGTATACCTATTTGTTTCATTATTTCCATTCCGTATTGAAATGAAAAAGCTATTCCTTCTTGAGCAGCTCGTATTATGTGAGCTTGTGAATGTGTTGTAAAACTTATATTATGTATATGAGCTTGAACATTGGTATCTTGTAAAACTCGTTCTGCACCATTACCAAAAGGTATAATTGATACACCATCACTTCCGATTGCTATTTTAGAAGCCATGTCGTTCATAGTTTCGTAGGGAATATTTCCTATTAATTTTCGTATCCATGAGTTTAAAATTCCTGTTCCGTTAATGCAAAGTAAAACACCCAATCGAATATGATTTGGTGTATAATTTACATGAGCAAACGTGTTTACTCGTGAAAGGGGGTCATAGGTAATTTGTTCGCTTACACCATACACTACCCCTGAAGTTCCTGCTGTAGTAGCTATTTCTCCGGGTTCTAACACATTAAGCGATAGTGCATTATTAGGTTGGTCGCCAGCACGATAACTTACAGTTATGTTTGTGTGTAATCCTAATTCTTCAGCTGCTCGTTTATTGAGATATCCTTGTATGCCAAATGTTGGAACTATTTGGGGAAGTAATGATGAGTCAAAGCCGTAATATTGTAAAAGTGTTTCTGATGGTGTAGCTGTGGCAAAATTCCAAAACATTCCTTCCGAAAGTCCACTTATGGTAGTTGTAATTTCACCGGTAAGTTTCATAGCTATATAATCACCTGGTAATATAATTTTATGAATCTTTGCATATACTTCAGGTTCATTTTGTTGTATCCATTTTAATTTAGAAGCAGTAAAATTACCCGGAGTGTTGAGTAATGTTGATAAACATTGTTCTCTGCCTATTTCATTAAATGCTTGAGCACCTATACCGGTAGCTCTGCTGTCGCACCATATTATTGAGGGGCGTAATACAGTATGGTTTTTATCAACTACCACAAGCCCATGCATTTGATATGAAATGCCAATTGCTTTAATGTCAGACACTTGTATGCCAGATATAGATAAAACTTCTTGTAATGCAGCTTTTAAATGAGTCCACCAATCTTCGGGGTTTTGTTCTGCCCATCCTTGTTTTACAGCTATAATTGGCATTTCTTGTTTTGGATAAAATGCCGATGCTTTGTTTTGTCCGGTTTCGCCGTCTATGAGAGAAACTTTTACTGATGAACTTCCTATATCAAATCCGAGTAAAATCATTTATGAATTATGAGTTTTAAGTTTTGAATTTTGAGTTAAATAATTATTTTTTTAGTTGTATTGAAATTTTCTCTCCTTTATATTTAATTTCCTCCAAAATAGTTTCTATATTTCCAAATGCTTTTGGTTGTTGTTTGTCAATATATACTATCTTAAATGTTTGAGATTTCAACATTCCTGCAAATTCTCCTATTCGTTTTTCTAATGTTATTGTTTTAGTTTCTTCGGTGTAGTGAATAGGTATCATACTAAACAATCCTTTTTCATAATTATAATTAGTTGCTTCATCGGCATACAGTGTAAAACTTGCATCTTTGCCTCCGTAAACAAATAATGTAATTATAGAGTCAGGCATTTGATTGGTATATTGCATAGGTTGTCCGCTAGGAATAATAGAACCTTCTTTTACAAAAATTGGCATACGGTCGTAGGGAGCATTTGCTAAAATAGTTTGTCCACCATCAAAGAAAATTCCGCTATATAAATCATACCACCCTTGTCCTGCGGGTAAATATACAGAGCGTTTTGTTGCACCCGGTTGATATACAGGATTTATAAGAAGCCAAGGTCCAAACATATATTGGTCATTTATATTCCAAACTTTAGAATCATGGGCAAAATCCATAATTAATCCACGCATAATAGTATAATCGGTATGATATGTTTGTGCTGCTAAAGTGTATATATATGGCATAAGTATATATCGTAGATTGTTGTAATACAACATAGATTGATACGCTTTGTGTGATTCGGGAGCTATGTTAAATATTTCTCTGTATGGAAATTGCCCATGTACTCTAAATAGTGGGCAAAATGCTCCGAATTGATACCAGCGAGTTTGAATTTCGCGCCATTCTTCTAAAATATCAGGTGTAGTTTTGTAGAATTTATCTTCAATAGAAAAACCACCAATATCCATAGTCCAAAATGGTGCACCCGACAGTGAAAAATTAACTCCTACCGATATTTGATCTTTTAAATCACTCCAACGAGTTACTATATCGCCACTCCATACAGCAGCGCCTACGCTCTGAATGCCGCTGTATGCAGATCGGGTAAGAATAAAGACACGTTTATCAGGAGCAACTTGTCGTTGTGATTCATAAACTCCTTTGGCATTAACGTAAGCAAAAGCATTGAACATTTGTTCTCCGGTACCTACAGCAGTAGGATGCATATTTAATTTGCGAGCATGGTATGATATGTTTGAATGCATATCGGGTTCAGTAGCATCGAGCCACCATGCATCGAACCCTTTATCAAAAATGGCAGGTTTTATTTGATTCCAAAATGCTTCGCGAGCTTTCGGATTAAATGCGTCGTAATAGGTATTTTTGTAACCGGGTCCTACCCAATCTAATCGTCCTTTCTCAATATTGTTCATATACAAAAAGCCTTGTTCTTTCATGGCTTTGTAATTGTCTATACCTTCGTAATATTTTGGCCAAACCGAAATCATAATATTACAATGCAAATCATGTACTTGTTTACAGAGTAGTTCAGGGTTGGGGAATGCAGCTGTGTCAAATTTGTGCGAACCCCATTGGTTGGTAGGCCAATAGTGCCAATCAAGAACAATATTGTCTATAGGTATTTGTTTGTTTCGAAATGTTTGAACAATATCTATTATTTCTTGTTGTGTTTTATATCGTTCACGGCTTTGCCAAAAACCCATAGCCCATTTAGGTACTATAGTTGCTTTTCCGGTTAGTGTTCTATATCCTGCTATAACTTGGTCAGCAGAGGTTCCATAAATAAAATAATAATCTATAGCATGAGCTGCTTCGGCAGATAGTGTAAATCTGTTTTGTTCTTCAATCGATAATGGATTGAGGTGTTGTAATCCTAAAAAGCCCCCACCAATTTTCCATTCAAGTTTTATAGTTTTTTTACTACCCGGTTCTAAAGATATAGTAAATGGACGTGACCACGGATTCCAATTTTGTCGCCAATTATCAAATAGTAATTCGCCGTCAATCCAAAGTTTAACATAGCTCGAATGATATAATAAGAATTTGTGTAACCCGGCAATGCTTGATGATAGAGAACCTTCCCATGTTATAGTTCCTTTATCTTTCATTTCTTTTGATAAACTTTCTATACCGGGTTCTTCTAAAAATCTAAAATCTATTATACTGTCTGTTGTTGTTTTTACAACTTTACCATCAATGGTATATGTAGCTGTCAGTCCTCCTTGTTTACCTTGTTTGTCAAAAAATGTTAAGTTTGAAATTTGACTATATTCACGTGGGTCTCCAAATCTTGAAATAGAGGAATTATCCCATAATATTCCATAGTTTTTATTAGAATATATAAATGGAATTGCTGCAACTAAATTATGTTGGGCAATTTCTACATCTTTTCCTTTATAATTCATGTACCCGTGGTGTTGTCCGCCAAGTCCATAAAATGCTTCGTCGAGGGGAGATTCAAATGATTGAATAACACTGTAATAGTTTGTTCCTTCAAAGGTTTTGGGAATAAATGTTTTTCCGCCACCTTGTTTTTCTTGCAATATAATTGCTCCTTTAGTATCAGTAAAAACAACTTCTCCGGTAGTTTTGTTAACCGAAGCACTTAGCGATTTTGTGTTTACTATTACATGTGTTTTATTTTCAGTTACAGACCAATCAGTAAAATGCTTTTTTGGAGTTTTTACAACTAAACTTGTATCTTTTGGTAGTTTGTTTACTGCTGCTGTAACACGTATTATATTTTCAGAATATACTTGTAATTGTATATTAACCGAATCAATTTTTATAATAACACCTGTATCATTTTTTTTGTAATTTTTTGATACGCAAGAAATTAATGATATTGTAATGGAAAGTACAATGAATAATTTTTTCATACAGTTTAGTTATTGTAAATTTTACACAAAGATAGAAAAGTAAAGTGTATTTTACAAGAATAAAATATTTTTTTATTGATGTGTATAACACAAGTACTTTTCATATCCAATTATTTAATGTCAATTTGTAATTCTGTTTCCGGCAACCCTTGAGCTCGAGCTTTAATAGTAGTTTTCCCGGGTGTTGTTTTAGATTGTACAATTATTTGAGCCAATCCATTAAATGTTTTTCGTTGCCATTGTTTTACCGGAGTTACTATTTGAATCAATCCGGGGTCACGATTAGGGTATTCCCATTGATTGGGACGTTTTAATTTTTGTCCAACAACAGCATATACATTAGTGCCTTGTTTGAGTATAGCGTGAGGTAAAACATATGTGTTTTCTGCATTTGCAGTAATCATAGCTCCATTAATATATATTACTTGGTTGCTTAAAATATTTTTTGCAAATAGTGTAATTATCATATCTTTTGTAATAGCATCAAGCATGAAAGATCCTCTCATAACTAATAATGTATCACTATATTCTTTCCAATCTGAAGGTTCTGCGGAATATGCTGTTCTCCATTTTGTATCATCAAAACCTACGGCAATTTCGGGGCGTTTGCTGAGCGATTGTACCGGTAATTCTTTATGAATCATAATTGGTTTTACTATTATGTTATCCTGAAATACTTCTTTTTCGTGACTTGATGGATTGCCGTTGCCAACACCTATAAATGCCGCATTTCCTGTAATTTCAAATGTAATATCTATATTTGCATTGGGTACAATAGTTCCTTTGTTATCAACAATTTGAATAGTACATATTGCAACATCTTGACCATCAGGTTTTAATGTTTTTTTATGAGGAATTATTTGAATTGCGGCAGGTTTGCCGGCAGTTTTAAATTCTTTGGTTATA
This sequence comes from Bacteroidota bacterium, assembly GCA_029266015.1. GTDB lineage: Bacteria > Bacteroidota > Bacteroidia > Bacteroidales > UBA1715 > MWCJ01. Next base: position 19,793 of record JAJUFK010000001.1, on the reverse strand, counting down.
AGTAATTTTGTAGAATCTGTTTGCGGCATAACCAGTGAACCATATCCTCGTGCTGTTAAAACACCCGGTTCAAAAGTAATAGGCCACACTATATGACCATTTTTTTGCATTGATTTTTTACCTAAACTTCGCCCATTTATAAGTAATTCTACAGTAGCACAATTGCTATATACAACTAAATCAATTTGTTCGCCCGGAATACGGTTCCAATTGCTCTCAATGTGAATTACCGGTTCTTGTTTCCACCACGAATGAAGATAATACGCATTGTCTTTAGGAAAACCGCATAAATCTAATATGCCAAATTGCGAAATTACCGCTGGCCAGTTATATGGAGTTGGTTCTCCATGGTAGTCAAATCCTGTCCAAAAAAATAGTCCTGCCAAAAATTCACGTTCGTCATAAAATTTCCAACCTCCTTCCATGCCTTCATCATATAAATTGGTAGGAGCCAGCCAACAAATTGAATCAATAGTTTTATATATACCGCGGGTTCTCACGGTATTGCTTTCTTCTGTTCCTATACTTGGTTGCCATGGGAATTTACTATGATGTTCATCTACATTGCCGTGTTTTAAATAATTATATCCCATTATTTGAACGGTAGTTCCAATACCTGTATCCCAACCTCCACTTGATGCAACGGTAAATGCACGGGTTGTATCATACAATGCTGCGTATGTCTGCATTTTTTCAATAATTTTTGCTCCTTTTTGACTTCCTTCTATTGCCCATTCTTCATTACCTAAGCTCCAAATAAATACCGATGGATGGTTTCTGTCTCTGGTAAGTAAAGATGTAATTTTACTAAGGTGATATTCGTTTACTCCCATTAATCGTAATTCATCCATAACCAACATTCCCATTTCATCGCATATATTTAATAAATCAGGGCTTGGTGGGTTATGCGATGTTCTTATTGCATTTACTCCCATTTGTTTGAGTTGTTGAATACGCCATTTTTGTAATTCATATGGTATAGCAATTCCAACGCCGGCATGATCTTGATGCACACATACACCTTTTATTTTAACAGATTTCCCATTTAAGAAAAATCCTTTGTTTGCATCAAAATAGAGGGTTCTAATACCAAATCGAGTATTTGTTTCGTCTATGCAGATGGTATTTTGTAATATTCTGGTTTTAAGATTATATAGATATGGATTTTCAATTGACCATATAATGGGATTTTCTATGTTAATAACAGTTTCTGTTGTATGAGATAGATTTGTAACTAATTGGTAGTTTGGTACTTGTATTTGCTTCACAATAGTACCTTTGGCATCAGTAATTATATATTCAATTGAATATTCTTGTGGTGTAAACAAGTCGTTTTGTAACTGTGTTTGAATAGTAACGACAGCCTTATTATTTTCAATGTTTGATTGTATGTATGTGCCATTTGTTGCAATATGAAGTTTATTTGTTTTTACCAGCCATACATTTCTATATATACCTGCTCCTTCGTAAAACCATCCTTCTTCCATAGTTGCATCTACACGAACAGCTATTACATTTACATCACCAAAATTGAGGTATTCTGTAATGTCAAAGCCAAAACTATCATATCCGCTTTCTTCTCCACCTACAAAAAAACCATTTACAAAAACTTTTGAATTGCGATATACTCCTTCAAACTCTATTCGAATACGTTTATTTGTATCGGCTTTTTCTATAAAAAAGTGTTTTCTGTACCAACCAATACTATGTTCGGGAAAATATTTTCCGATAGCTTGATTACCATGGCTATTACTTGCTCGCGCATTGAGTGGCAATGAAATGCACCAGTCATGAGGTAATTGAATATTTCTCCATGCTCTGTCATCAAATTTTTCTGAAGCAGCCCCATCACCATATCCGGTTTTTGCTAAATATGAAAAATGACCTGTATTGAAATTAAAATCTTTTTGTACATCACATGCGTGTCCCAAGGCAAATTTCCAATTTTGATTAAAATTATATGTTTCACGGCTTGTTTGTGAAAACATTACAGTATGTATTCCTAATATTACAAGAACACATAATGATAATAGCTGTTTGCGAAAAAACATCAATTAAAACTATTTTAAATAAGATTACAAAAACGTATTAACTCCAAATTGAATACAATAATACAAAAAGTTTGTGTTAAAAATACAATAACATGACGTATTTTATAAAAATAGTTTTATATATTTGTATAATCTTTAGTTTTGAGAATACTTGGAGATTTTTTTATTACTAAATAAATATTGAAATTTTACATTTAATATGCAAAGAATTGTACCTCTTGTTTTTTTTGTTGTATGTATACAAAGTTTATATGCTCAATACATTCATCAAGATTCTACCGATGTAAACGGCAATACTATATATATAGGAAAAAAACCAATTCGTAGTTTTACTATAGATGGTTCATACAATGGTTTGATTTACTATCGACAATTTGATAGTTTGTTTGATGGCAATCAAGCTCAAGAAAAAATGATATTGAGTAACAGTGACGGAGGAGGAGAACAGCGTGTTTTACGATTGAATTTTTCCGGACGACCAACGATAAATACATTTTTCAAATCAGATATGTTTTTGGCTCCAAGTATGCGAGGCCCCGGATACAACACAGCTACATCGGATAGATTGGGGGTTGAAATAGGAGTAAATTTAGAAGCACAAATACATACAAAACAAGCAAATGCATATTTAAAATTTGGTGGAACACAATTTACAAAATTGTCAAAACTTACATTGTGGAGTACCGAAAATAAAGGTGAAAGTATGTTTGAACGCAGCCCATGGGGTGGATTTCAACAAGCAGGTCAAAATTATGAATCATATTATTCTCAAGGGACTATTTCGCGAGACTTTACATGGGGTAATAAATTTTTACAAGGGTTTACTGCCGACATTACTAAATTACCTTATAATTTAGAATCAAAACTTATATATGCCAAAACACCTAATAATGGCGGTCAAACTTCATATGTGAGTAAAAATTATAATATGACATATGGAGGTAATATTCGTAAAAAAATGGGTATGAGTTATATAGGGTTTAATTCATTAAATACTCTTGCTTATACAAGTGATGTAAATGGTAAAGCTTATGGATACAATGTAATAACAACAGATGGAGCATATTCATTTTGGCAAAATGATATGGTATTTTCAGGTGAAATTGGAGAATGTAGATTTGTTGAATCATCGGATTTGTCAGAACATTGGGCCTATGCTATGGATTTTAGTCTGTTGTCAAAGAGTAACATACTTTCGGCACCTGTTACATTTCATTATTATTATATAAAACCCAAGTTTATAAGTTTAGATGCAGGTTTCAATACGTTTTTGCGTGATGCATCGGCAAATTATAATGGTGAAGGAGGAAGCGGAAATCCTGTAGGTGCTACAATTTCTGATATTGATTATACAAATGGGAATCGTAAAGGGGCTGATGTGCGAACAGAACTAAATATAGAAGGATTAAAAATAAATGCGGCATATGGTATATCGCAAGAAGTTGAACATTTAACGCATATTATTTCTTATAACCACCGAATCAATGGAATTATGTTTGCCCGTGTGTATGCGTATCAAACTAATTTGGGTGAAAACGAAAGTTTTAATACAACATATAGAGGATATTATGAAACTAGTTCAATTGATACCACTAACCCAACATATATATCATGGAAAAAATTAAATTTCAATACACTCGAATGCAATTTAAAATATAAAGTCAATATATTGAATAAACCATTGTATTTGTTTTATTTAGGTTCACTTTCTACCATGCAACAAGATTTATCGTTGTATCCGGTGGTTTCAGACAAAGCATATATGCAAATTCAATATCATGAATTTGAATCATATTACAAAGTGTTATCAAAAGTTGCATTGGCAGGATACTTTGGTTTAGAAACTATGAAAGGAAATCAATATATGAAACATGGACCAAACCTTAAAGGAAATCCTACAAATGTATTAGGAACCGGTTTAGGTTTGGGATTCGATGCAGAATTATCAAATTCTGCCAATTTGTATGTGCGTGGACGTTGGTTCGATTATACTGATAGAAACAATACTTTCTATACTTACAAAGGATTTGAAGGTACTGTTGAGTTACGAGTTTATTTTTAAATACAGTAAAAATAATTTTATTAAGAATATATGCGAATGAAAAAAATTCCGATTATTATTGCTCTAAGTACTATAGGATTGTGTACATATGCACAAAATCAAAAAGTTATTTTTAACGGAGCTGCACGTAGTTCTATTGAGAGTAATTGGTTACCTCAAACTGATACTACAAATATTGACCAAGCTACAGGAGGAAACACAGTAGTTGATTTACGGTTAGATATAAAACCATCAGATAATATTCGTTTAAAAACAGATTTGCGATTTGCTAATCCCATGGGTGGTTTTTGGGGGCAAGGAGCAACTATTCAACTCCGTCATTTATCATTAAAAGGTGTTGCAGGTAATATTTTTAAATACAGATTTGGTGATATTGATGTAAAAATGACCCCATATACGTTGTATAATTATGATGGAGAATTGTCTAAAAATGAGGCTGAAATATTTAGATTTACTCGTGACATTAATCAAGAAGAAAACTTTAATTATGGAAATTTTTGGCGTCAACAAGGAGTTGATGGTGCTTTTCGTTTAGGATTTGACAAATTTATTCAATCTGCCGATATTTCCGGTTTTATGGTACGCAATAGAAGTGTTGAAGGAAATATAATTCCTGATAGATTGCAGGGAGGAACTGTTGTGAAATGTAATATAAATTCCGGCTCATATATAGGATTCAACTACATTTCATTGTTTGACTTACCCAAAACAGTTAGTAACGATACTAAAGAAAAATATCAAAATTCGGTATCAACCGCTATAGCTCGTTTTACTGTTAAAGATTTTATTTTGTTTGGTGAAGCAGGTGTCTCAGTATCGGCTTATACCGATACATCTGCTGTTGCATTAAAAGATATTGCAGGTAATTTTTTTGAGGCTGGAATTACAAAATTATTGCTTTCAAAACAACTTACATTACAAGCATCATATCGTAGAGTAAGTGATGATTTTATAAGCGCCGGAGCACAAACAAAACGAATTAATTATAGCGCAACACCACAAGTATTACCTTTAGTATCAGAAAAATCATTTACTCGTTCTGTTGGATTGTTTGATTTAGTAAAAGATCAAACTATATACAATCCGTCTATAACACCACAGCTTATGCCATATGATTATTCATTAAATCATGTTACCCCATATGGTAAAGCAACTCCTAACAGAAAAGGGATTTCTGTTGCAATAGACTATACCGATTCAGCACACGTATATGCTTCTGGTTTAAGTGCCGATTTACTTAAAGATGTAAGAGGCGAAGGTACCGAAGAATTACGTAATTATTTATTGTTTAACTGGAATGGAATGCTTGCAATTCATAAATTAATTGATTTAGATAACACATTGCAAATAACAGCCGGCATTCAATATGCACAGAGTAATCGTGACGGAAAATTATTAGTGCCCGATGTAAATTTGCATTCAATTGCATATGATGCCGGGGTGGTGGTAGAATTAGCACCGCGATTTGATGTGTTGGCCGGGGCTAAATTGCTCACTGTAGAAGGAACTGAATATGCAAGTGTTCGTAATGAATTTAATGAAATTACCGATTATTCGGTTTTTTCGCTCAACAATAAGCAAACATTATATGCCGGAGGGGTTCGTTATAGATTTAATGATAATATAGCTCTTACATTGCAAGGGAGTACATATAATGTTACACATGTACAGAAGTCAGAATATGATTTTTCAATTCAACAAGTGTATATGATATTTTCAATGAAATTCTAATAAAAAAGTGAAGGTTATGAAAAAAATAGTATTCTATATACTCGCTGCAACAATTACAACGAATTTGTTTTTAGGTTGCGAAAAAGAAGACCCAATTGGACCAAATTTGGTAGATTTATATGGACCATTTCGAATATTGGACTCCTTAACATATACAAATTCAGGTGCTATTAATTTTAAGACCGATAGTGTACTTCAATTTTCAGGCTCATGGACTAATATGGCAGAATGGAAAATTGAAATCAAAGGAAGAACTTCGGGAGCTGTGAAAACAATTACCGGAAAATCAAAAAATCTCGATTCAATTGCCGGACAATGGAATGGTAGTGCAGATGGCATATTTTTTAGAAAAGAAGTGTGCGATGTGGTGTTTTCGTTTAAAGATTATCCTGATACTATGAAAACAACGGTTACAATTGCTGAACCGCGAGATTATTCTAAAGTTGGCTATATTATTAAACATTTCGAAGGTTCGGGAGCCGAAGAATTTTGGGGTGGTAACGGAAAGCAAGCAAAACGTATCAATAAATCTGATGCTCCTGAAGGTATTAATTATTTCTATATGGAAGGTACTGAAGGCGGAAGTTCGTATTGGATAGGAAGTTTTCCTCCTGTTTCGGCTCAATCAATAGTTGGTAAACCATATTTTCCTCTCAATGATGCTGATACAGCAACTACATATATTAACTTTTTTGTTCGTGGATATGGTACAGCAAATACATTTATAAACTTTCAAATATTAGAAGATGATAATGGAGATGGTGTATATACCGAAGCAAGTGAAGATTCGTTTTCATATCGATATCAAGTGCCTACCACAGCTACTACATGGCAAAAAGTTTCAATACCTTTAAGCAAACTACAAACCGAAGCAAATGCTGCAGGAAACAGCAAAATGGAGATAAGCAAAATAACTTCTATGTTTGTAATGCTTTTCTCAAATGGAATAGCTACTCCCAAATTGGCATGCGACATTGATTTTGTAATAATAACTAAAGGTAAACCACTTTAAAAAATAGACAATGTATTTAAACTCGATTACTATGAAAAAAACAATACATGTAGCAAGTATTATACTTGTAATGTTCAGTTTAAGCAGTTGTGTTCACTTTTTGCCTTTGGCTTTAAACACTGCCGACGATAATGACCCATATTTTGTAATTAATAAAGAAGTAAATTCTGATTATATTGAAAAATTTACGGCAACCGATATTTTTACCGATGATATTCGAAATACTTGGGGAACCGAAAAAGATGCTTGTAGAGAATTTATTGTTGTAGATTCTGTAAAAAAAGCAGGTGCAGCATCGCTTCTTATTACATGGGATAAATCTAAAAAAGGTTGTGACTGGATTGGTGTAGGATGGGCTTGGAATAATTGGCAAACTATTGATATGTCAACAATTTTAGATACATGGGCTATTCGCTTTTGGGTTCGTACCAAAAAAGGAACGTTACCAAATGTGCCGCTTATTCTTAGTTTTATAGACGATGCCAACAAAACAACTGAATATGTGTCGGTATCAGAAAAATTTTATAAGGGGCCGGGAATAGATGAAACATGGAAAGAAGTGATTATTCCGTTATCATATTTTCGTTTTATTTCCAAAGGAGTTAATGTAACATCAGTTTCGCAATTAATTACAACTTTTGAAGGTTCAGCATCTATATATATTGATGAATTACAACTTATAAACATAGCAAAAACAGATGCTTCGGGAACTAAAAAAGAAACAGGATTATCTGCTACTTCAGTATATTCAGACAAAGTACTAAATGCATGGGGTATAGAAAAAGATGCTTGTAGAGAATTTGTTGAAGTTAGCGATGTGAAAAAGAATGGTTCTTCATCGTTGTATTTATCGTGGAATACCGCTAAAAGTGGATGTGGTGTTATTTCTGCAGGTTTTGCATGGAATAATTGGAAGGTTGTAAATATGACCGAGGTTATGGATTCGTGGGCGTTACACTTCTGGATTCGCACTAAAGAAGGTAGTATGCAAACTGTACCTATGTTTATAAGCTTACAAGATGATGGTTCTATAGTGTCAAAAAGTGTAAGTATATCAAATGCTTATTATAAAGGAGCTGCAATAGATGAAACTTGGAGAGAAGTTACTATTCCTCTCTCATATTTTAAAGCCAAAGAAGAAGGATTGAATCTGTATGAGATTACTCAAATAATTATGACTTTCGAAGGAGCATCGGCTGTATATATTGATGATATGTCGTTTATTCAACTTGCTAAATCTACTAAATAATACCTTTTATGAATAAAATTTTTCGATTACATAGTATTGTAGTACTTATTATAGTATTAATCTCTTCAGTAGTTTTTTCTCAAAATACTCCTGTATATCCAAGTTACAATACTTCACCCAAAGCCCCGGATACCACAGGTATGAGAAGTAATGCCATACAATTGGCTGCTAAAATGCATTTAGGTTGGAATATAGGCAATACCATGGAAGCTACCGGAGGTGAAACTGCTTGGGGAAATCCCATGGTTACCAAACAATTGATAGATGCTGTAAAAAAAGCCGGATTTAATGCAATTCGAATTCCTTGTGCTTGGAATCAATATCTGTCAAATGCAGCAAAAGCTGAAATTGATAAAAATTGGCTTAAACGAGTAAAAGAAGTAGTAGATTATTGTATTGACAATGATATGTATGTATTGTTAAATATTCATTGGGATGGAGGGTGGTTAGAAAATAATTGTACACCGCAATACAAAGATCAAAATAATGCAAAACAAAAAGCATTTTGGGAACAAATAGCTACTTACTTCAGAGATTATGATGAACGATTACTCTTTGCCGGAGCAAATGAACCAAATGTTGAGAATGCAGAACAAATGGCTGTATTACTTTCATATTATCAAACATTTGTTGATGCCGTTCGTTCTACCGGAGGCCGAAATGCATACCGTATATTAGTGGTGCCGGGGCCTTCTACAGATTTTGAAAAAACATATAAACTTATGCATACATTCCCTACCGATGTTGTACCAAATAGATTGATGCTTGAAGTCCATTTTTATACTCCGTATACTTTTTGCGGCTTAACCGAGGATGCTAATTGGGGACGTATGACTTATTATTGGAGTAAAAAATATTATTCAAAAACCGATACGCTTCGAAATTCATATTGGGGCGAAGAAGATGAAATTGTAAAATTATTTGGAATGATACGCGAAAAGTTCGTAGATAAAGGTATTCCTGTTTTAGTTGGAGAATATGGTGTTGTTCGACGTTCTCATTTAACAGGAGAAAGCCTTGCTCTTCATTTAAATTCAAGAGCTTATTGGTTACGATATGTTACCCAACTTTGTGTTGAAAACCAAATGGTTCCATTCTATTGGGATGCCGGAGGAACAGGTGCCAATTCATGGGGATTTTTTAATCGTTCTACATATAAAATTACCGATTATCAAGGATTGAATGCCGTATTACAAGGTGGTGCTGTTAATAAGTAGATTTTAGAATTTTACCTTTTAGATTAAAACAAATTTCATATTTTTGTAAAAAATAACAACATGCAATTAGTGAAATTTGTTTTATTCGTTTGTGCTTTTGTAATTATAAGTGTATGTAATGCTCAACAATTGATAAGTATTCCATTGCAAACCACAATTGATACAATAACTATTGGTAATGCAATACAACTTCTGCAAAAAGGTGATCAAAGTATTCAAATACCACCTATTATAACTCCTTTAAAAATTGCTGATACTATTGTATCAAATGCAAATGATGTAGATACTCTCGATGTGTTACATGACACCGTGCAAGAAATAGTTCAAGAATTTATAAATCCTGAAAATATATCTATTTCTAAAATTATAACCGGTGAATATTGGATAGGTAATACTAAACATACCGATATTATGATTGATTCTTCAATTATTTCAAAATTGGTAATAGAAAATATTACATGTTCTTATTTGAGTATCAGTGCTCTGTCTGTTACGCAAATTAGTATAAAAAATTCGGTAATTTCTGAATTTGAAGTTGAAGATTCTTCGATAGGTGAATTAATAATTGAAAATACTAAAATTACAGATTTTTCAACTGATCAAAGTGTTATTCGTAAACAAACAATAATTTCAAAACCTCAGAAATATGAAGTAAAACAACAATCATCAAAATCGGTGGTGCAACCCACAAATACCATAGATACCGACGACGATGATGATGAATAGAATATCTAAAATAATGACATTTGACTTGGCGTATTTGATGAATTTTGAGGCGGTTCTTTTTTAGGTTTTACAGACGATAACGTATTTATATTTATTTTTTCATCATTTGTTGTTTCTACCATTGTATTTTCAGAATCTATTTCAGAATCACTTTCAGGTTCAATAGTGTCATCAGAAGAGTCTTCTTCTCCAATTTCTGATTCAGGATCAATTGTGTCGTCTGAAGATGCAATTTTTTCTAATGGTTCAATAAATGTTATTGTTTTTACAGTAAAGGTAGTAATACGTTTACCACGAGCTTTTATACCTTTTACACCAATAAATTCATCTACATCAATTAATTCAGGTTCGCGAGAAGCATGTTTGCCTCCAAATTCTATTTGTAGTTGTGGATACACATCATCATTTACAGCTACTAAATATGATTTTTCATGTTCACCAATAAAACTTATGAATTTACTTGATTCTTCAATTTCGAATCGTTTTATATAATAATTTTCTTGTTCACCGTCGTAGAACACGGCTGTCCAAATTTTAGAATCATCAAATTTTTCGATTTTTAGAATTTCATATTCGTAGTGATTACTTAAATCAAAAGTGGTAAGAGTATACTTGCCGTCGGCTGTAAGAACCAATATTTTGTCTGACCCCTTAAATTCCCCTAAATATTCACCATAACCGCCATCATTTAATCGTTTTGTTTCAAAGTTAAAATATATTTTTCTTCCACCTAAAGTAGATACGCCTTCTTCTATTTTAATTATTTTGAAGCATGGATGCTTTGTTAAAATATTTCCTTGTGAATTTCTTCCTTTAATAACTTGTGTGCTAAAATCAACTTCAAAAATAGTTTTGCGTAAACGAGGATTCTGACGTAAATACACTTTTATAATTTCGGCTTCACCATTAGGATTTGCACTAAAATATAAGACTTTTGAATTAGGTGTTCCTTTAGTAACATCATAGATTTTGTCACGAGTTATGCCCGTTACAGCAAATCGTTTCATATAAGTTATTCCTGATTTACCATCGCGATACGCAACGTTGTAAATTGTACGTTCATCATTTTTCCTGAATACACCAATATGTATGATATTTTTTCCAAAAAATGCTTTGTCACTCACTTTTGATATTTTGTATTTACCGTCTTGCATAAATACTATAATGTCATCAATATCAGAACAATCGCAAATAAATGTGTCTTTTTTGAGCGATGTGCCAACAAAACCATCTTCTAAATTTGCATATAATTTAGTGTTAGCTATTACAACTTGAGTTGCTTCTATTTGTTCAAAATTTCTGATTTCTGTTTTGCGTTCTTTGTCTTTTCCGTATTTTTTTTGAATTTGAGTAAAATAGTTGATAGCAAAATCTATCATATGAGCAAGATGATTTTTTACTTCATCCATTTAAATTTCAATTTCTTTAATATACTCATCGGCTTTAAACGAACTGAATTTAGAAATTCGTTTAATAGGAATATTTGAAAGAATCACGCAATCTTCGCGAGTTACCAGACGCCAGAATTTTTTGACATGGGGTTCTAAACCTTTAAAAATTGTGCTAAGAATTTCTTCTTCTGTTTTACAAGGTTTAATAAGTTCATATACTTCTTTTTCAATAAATATTTTTTCGAGCGAAGTTTTCATCCAATCTTCTTTGAGTTCTTCTAAACGAATTTCTAATTCACGACGGAGTAATTCTACAGTTTTGTCGGTTGATATTCGTAATATGTCAGAAACACCAATAAATTCAGGAGATTTTTCTATTATAACACTTGCATTTGGAGAAATTGAAATTTCACATTCGGTAAAAACATATAATGCGTCAATAGTTTCGTCGGGCGAAACATTTGGCGGAAGGTGAATTAGTATTTCAACATTAGCAGCGGTATTATCATCAATTTTTTTAATTTTAATAGTACCTTTTTCATTTGCTTTTATTATAGAATCAATTACGGCAGTAGTAGTTTTGCCATATGGAATTTCTGTAATAGCCAATGTTTTATTGTCAATTTTTACAATTTTTGCACGAACTTTTACTACACCACCTCTGAGTCCGTCATTATATTTTGTAATATCTATATAACCACCTGTCGGAAAGTCGGGATACAATTCAAATGGTTTGCCTTGTAAATATTTTATGCTGGCATCTATAAGTTCATTAAAGTTATGAGGTAAAATTTTACATGCCATTCCCACAGCTATACCTTCTACCCCTTGAGCTAAAAGTAACGGAAATTTTACCGGTAAGGTAATAGGTTCTTTGTTTCTACCGTCGTATGATGATTTCCAAATAGTGGTTTTCGGATTAAAAACAACTTCATTTGCAAATTTTGATAATCGTGCTTCTATATAACGAGGAGCGGCAGCACTATCGCCGGTATAAATATTTCCCCAGTTACCTTGGGTGTCAATCAATAATTCTTTTTGTCCTAATCCAACCAAAGCTTCACCTATTGATGAGTCCCCATGTGGGTGAAATTGCATGGTATGACCAATTATGTTTGCAACTTTATTGTATCTGCCATCGTCCATTCGTTTCATAGAATGGAGTATACGTCGTTGCACCGGTTTTAAACCGTCGTTTATATATGGTACAGCACGCTCCATTATTACATACGATGCATAATCAAGAAACCAATCTTCAAATTGACCCGATATGTATTTTATATGCTGTATGTCAGAATCTTGCTTGGATTGTATTGCTTCGTCTTGAACCTCGTCCATATATATTTTTTACAAAAATTATAAAAATCATTCAAAGGTCATAAAAACAATTAAAATTTTAATAGAACAGATTCAATTAAATATGAACAATTTAAAAACAATTTCTTTATTTGTTACATTGAATTGGTTACATGATTTTTTTAAGTCAAATTGTCATTTTTTTATTACAAAAACTGTCAAAAAAGAGTTGGTTTATGAATTTTTGTTGTAATATAAAGAATGGTTAATTGTTTGTAAGTTAGATGTTTCTGTAAATTCTAATATGCTTATAAAAATGATAAGGCATTAGATTTGAAAAAAATAAAATAAGAATACAATAAATGAACTATTCAATAGTTAAGGCTCTCATTAGATAAATAAAAAATGTATATATATGAAAAAGATTGGAATGTTTATCGGTTCAGCCATATTAGGTAGTTTACTTACCTTTGGTATGGTGTATTTTTTTGGAGGACACATACCTTCAATTTCTGATACAGTAGTTGCTAATTCTCCTTCAGAGTTTGTTCAGCAAACGGAATATAGAGGTTCAGCATCTGCGTTTACGGGGTTTGATTTTACTGAAGCTTCGGCTAAAGTAATGCCAACTGTAGTTCATATAGGAACAAAAACTACAGTTAGAAGCAGTGCGTATCCTCCCGGTTTTGAATTATGGCAAGATTTTTTTGGTCCACAATGGCAATTTCCTCAGCAAGAAAAAACCGATGTTCGTGAGGGAAGTGGTTCGGGTGTAGTTGTTCAAAAAGACGGATATATAGTTACGAATAACCATGTAATAAAAGATGCTGATGAAATTACGGTAACTTTGCACGATAGACGTTCATTTACGGCAAAAGTTATAGGCACCGATCCAAATACCGACTTGGCTCTTATAAAAATAGATGCTGATAGTTTGCCGGTTATTCAATTTGCTAACAGTGATGAGGTTAAAGTAGGTGAATGGGTAATGGCTGTTGGAAATCCGTTCAATTTAAATTCTACAGTCACAGCCGGTATAGTAAGTGCAAAAGGAAGAAATATTAATATTTTGAAACAAAAATATGCTATAGAATCTTTTATACAAACCGATGCAGCCATAAATCCCGGTAATAGCGGAGGAGCACTTACAAATGCTATGGGAGATTTAATTGGAATTAATACAGCTATTGCAAGTCCTACCGGAGCATATACAGGTTATGGATTTGCTGTGCCATCGAATATTGTATCCAAAGTTATATTTGATTTAAAAACATACGGTGTTGTTCAGCGTGGTTTTATAGGAGTAAGTATTCGTCAAATAGATTCAAAATTGGCTGATGAGAAAAAATTAAAGGTAACAGAGGGGGCTTATGTTGAGTCTCTTGTAGAAAACGGTGCAGGAGATAAAGCGGGTGTAAAAATTGGAGACGTAATAGTAGAAATAGATGGAATTAAAATAACCTCACCGTCTGAAATTCAAGAGATAATTGGCCGTAGAAGTCCCGGAGATGAAGTTGTAATTAAAGTTAATCGTAAAGGTGAAATTAAAACCATGAATTTAGTATTAACTAATAAAGATGGTGAGAAAACATTAACTGAAAAAGGAGCAATTGATGTGATTGCAAATTTAGGAATTACAGTAGAAAATGCTGATCCAAAAGTGCTTAAAAAACTCAATAAAACTTCGGGTGTACAAGTAACCGATATTCAGTCGGGTGTAATACAAAAACATACAAGTATGCGAAAAGGTTTTATAATAACAAAAGTTGATAATCAAATAATCAAAGATTCAGCTCAATTTGCTGATATTATGAAAGATAAAAAAGGCGGTGTAATGATAGAAGGTGTGTATCCTGATGTTCCCGGCACATTCTATTATGCATTTGGTATGTAGTTGAAAAAAAATAATAGTAAAAAAAGAGATGAAAAATTTTTTTCATCTCTTTTTTTATAAGTATTGTGCTGTTATGTTAAAAAAATCTATTTTTGCATTATAAATGGCTCCGTAGTTCAACTGAATAGAATATCAGATTTCGGCTCTGAGGGTTACAGGTTTGAATCCTGTCGGGGTCACAGAGAAAAGAAAAGGTAACGGAATGTTACCTTTTTTTATTTGGAAAAGTGTACAGGATGAATGTAAGTTCTATCAAAAATGGATAGTATAAAAGTATAAAAAAAATCATAAGTTTTTGTATTTTTGTGGCAATTGTATAATATAAAAAATAAAATATTGTTGTTATGTTTAAAAAAATAAATATTCTTATAGTTTGCTTGTTGCCTTTGGTTGTAATGTCTCAAAGCTATAAGCAAACAAAGTATATAGTGGTAGATCAATTTGGATATTTACCTGAATCGCGTAAAATTGCAGTTATAAGAAATCCCGAAGTAGGATTTGATGCTTCAGAAACATTTAAACCGGGTAAAACATATGCTGTAGTTGAAGCAAAAACAAAACGCCAAGTGTATAAAGCAAAACCGGTAGCATGGAAAAATGGAGCAGTTGATCCATCGTCGGGTGATATTGTGTGGCATTTTGATTTTTCATCGGTAAAAAAGGAAGGAACGTATTATATACTTGATATAGATAAAAAACTTATTTCGTATGATTTTGAAATATCAAATAATGTATATAAAGAAGTGCTAAAACAAGCTTTTAGAACATTTTATTATCAGCGAGCAGGATTTCCTAAAATTGCCAAATATGCAGGTGAAGGTTGGGCTGATGGTGCAAGTCACTTAGGAAAACGTCAAGATCCAAATTGCAGACAATGGGGGCTCGAAAATGATGCAAGTACCGAAAAAGATGTTCGCGGCGGATGGTATGATGCAGGTGATTTTAATAAATATACCAATTGGACCAGTGATTATATTATTTATATGCTTTTAGCATTCGAAGAAAATCCAAAAGCATGGACAGATGATTTTAATATACCTGAATCAGGAAATGGAATACCCGATATTGTTGATGAGGTAATATTTGGTTTAGAACATCTTTTGCGATTACAATTTTCAAGTGGTTCTGTAATTTCTGTTGTTGGATTAGACGAAGCATCGCCTCCATCGGCGGCTTCTAAACCAAGTTATTGGGGAGCGCCAAGTACTTCGGCAACATTTTCGGCGGTTGCGGCATGGGCATATGGAGCTAAAGTTGTAAAACAATATAATGAAAAACTTGCTGCAAAATTAATAGAAGCTGCTAAACTTTCATGGGAATGGGCAGAAGCAAATCCGAATATGAAATTTTACAACAATAGTGCACAACATGGTACTCAAGGGCTTGCTGCCGGTCAACAAGAAGTTGATGATATGGGATTGATAGAAAAGCGTTTGCAAGCCGCACTACGCATGTATGATGCTACGGGTGATGAAAAATATAAGAAAATTTTCGAAGACAATTATAAACAATTAAAAATGGTTGCTTGGACATTAGTATTTCCTTTTGGTGAGTACAACCAAGATTTATTATTGTATTATACAAAATTACCTAAAGCAGATCTTGCAATAGTAAACCATATAAAAGCTGTTTACAAACAAGCAATTGATACTATTCATAATTTATTTGCAATTAAAAATAATGATGATCCTTATTTTTCATATCAAAAAGATTATGTGTGGGGTTCAAATGGAACAAAAGCAAAACAAGGTAATATTTACTACAATTTGGTGCAGTACAATATAATGCCCGAAATGAAAGATGAAGCAAAAAATATTGCAGAATACTACATTCATTATTTACATGGCGTAAATCCACTCAATAAATGTTATTTAACAAATATGTCAGCCTATGGTGCCGAAAATTCTGTAAATCAAATTTATCATATGTGGTTTAGACATGGCAGTAAAAAATGGGACGAAGTTGGAAAATCAACGTATGGGCCTCCTCCCGGATTTGTAACAGGTGGTCCAAATAAAGAATATGATTGGGATAAATGTTGTCCTCAAAATTGTGATAGTAAAGAAAATAATGCAATGTGTTTTGAATTGGATATAAAACCACTCAAAAATCAACCTGCTCAAAAATCATATATGGATTTTAATCAAGGATGGCCTCTCAATTCATGGGCTGTGAGTGAAAATAGTAATGGGTATCAAGTTCAGTATTTACGATTGTTATCGAAATTTATAAAATAATATAAGTCAATACCATACAAGGTATGCAAACAAAGAAAATTGTATTGGCAATGAGCGGCGGAACCGACAGTTCCGCCGCTGCTATTTTGTTGCAGGAACAAGGGTATGAAGTGTATGGCTTATTTATAATATTTTATGATGCCCAATGGGCTCCCGGCCACGTGGTACAACAGCAAGAAGTATCATGTAATAATGTAAAAAAATTATGCAACATATTACATATACCTTGTTATATTCATAATGCGTCACAAGAATTTTATTCTACTGTTATATCATATTTTGTTACAGAATATATAGAAGGCAGAACCCCATTCCCTTGTGCTAAGTGCAATCCGTTGCTTAAATGGAAGATACTATATGATTATGCTGTACAATTGAATTGTAATTATATAGCTACTGGTCATTATGTAAATATAGAATTACACAATGAAATATATTATATTACACAAGGGATTGATTCTGATAAAGATCAATCGTTTTTTTTATGGGGACTTACGCAAGATATTTTACAAAAAGCAGTATTCCCTTTGGGGGGCAATACAAAGCAACAAGTTCGCGAATATGCTCGTAGTAAAGGGTTTGTAGATGTTGCAACACGCAAAGACAGTCTTGGAGTTTGTTTTTTAGGAAATACAAATTATCGTTCATTTGTAACACGGGAATTAGCAAAACGTTCTGTGAGGGTTGAAGCAGGAAAATTTGTTGATGAACATGGTAATTATATATCTAATAATAAGGGATACGTGTGGTATACTGTTGGACAACGAAAGCAATTGGGGCTTAATATAAATACACGTATGTTTGTAAAAAGTATTGATGCAAAAAATAATACAGTAACAGTAAGCCCTTATTCATCGTTATTTCGGTCGCAATTTGTAATTCACTCATTTTATTTTCATACACTGCAAGACATGCAGGGTGAATTAGTTGTTAAGGTTCGATATAGAAATCAAAGTAATATATGCACATTACAGTATAATTCTACGGAATCAATTACTGTTATATTGCAAAAACCATTGGAGGCTATAGCTCCCGGACAAACAGCAGTATTTTATAAAAATAATAGAGTAGTAGGTGGTGGTTTTATTGATTGATAATACAAAAAAACTCCGATATTCAAAATATCGGAGTTTTTTTAGAGGTTCCTGGCGGATTCGAACCGCCGTATACGGTTTTGCAGACCGGTGCCTAGCCACTCGGCCAAGGAACCATTGTGCTGCAAAAATAATATATTTTTCTAACTTTCATTTCTTTTAGCAAAAAAAATATACGATATTGCAGCTATTGCTTAATAAATATAGAAAACATGGCAGATTTTAACTCAACAAGTAAAGCAGAACAAACAATTCGCTCAATTAAAAGCAGGCAATTTTTAATACCTGTTTTTATAAGTTTTGCTGTTGTAATCTATATGTTTTGGGGTGAATTTGATAAATCGGGTTTAGATGAAATTAAGCTTACATATTATTCCCTGTTATTTATTGTTTGTGCATTTTGTATGATGTTTACTCGTGATATTGGATACATTGTGAGACTTAAAATTTTATCAAGCGGTAGATTAACGTGGCAGCAATGTATAAGAATTATATTTTTATGGGAGTTTACTTCTACAATTACTCCTTCGGCAGTGGGAGGTACGAGTTTAGCAATTTTGTTTATTTACAAAGAAAAAGTTACGTTGGGTGAAAGTACTGCAATGGTTATGACTACTGCTTTTTTAGATGAATTGTATTTTTTACTTATGTTTCCACTGTTATTATTAACTATTGATATTGGCCATTTATTTTCTGTAAATGGTTCTTATGATGGTGGTATAAATTGGGGCAATCAGTTTTTTTATTTTGCTGTTGTTGGATATAGCCTTAAAGCTCTTTTTACCGGTGTTGTTTTTTATGCATTGTTTATCAATCCTATTGGGTTTAAGCGATTTTTGGCTTTTGTGTTTTCTATTCGTTTTCTTAAACGGTGGAAACGTTCTGCTATTCAGACAGGAATTGACCTTCAATTTGCTTCGGTTGAATTAAAAAATAAATCGTGGAAGTTTTGGCTGCAGTCTTTTGCAGCAACCTTTGTAGCATGGACATCCAGGTATTGGGTAGTTAATTTTTTATTTCTTGCTTTTTTTGTAGTCCCCGATCACATGCTTATATTTGCTCGTCAGTTGGTAATGTGGATTATGATGTTGGTAAGTCCAACACCGGGAGGGAGTGGTTTTGCAGAATTTATTTTTTCGGAATATCTTGGTGAATTTATTCTAGTAAGTTCTCTTATTCCTATTTTAGTTGTTTTATGGCGATTGGTAACATACTATCCATATTTAATTATTGGAGCATTTTTAGTTCCGGTTTGGATAAAAAAGAAATTTTCTAAATCAAAATCTAATTAAAAATGATGATATATGTTATGTTAAATGCAAATCTATTTTGTTAACTCATAGTATTTGTCTATTTTTGTATATGCAAAATAAAATTTAGTTTGACCCAAATACATGGAAATTTCTCATAAAGAACTTCTTGACTTTATTTCTTGTTTTAAACAATATTCAAATTACGATTTGTCAGAATATTCTGAAAATTCGCTTATGCGAAGATTAGATAAAGTACTTACCGATAATGTAATAACGTTTGATGTTTTATTGCATAAAATATCTACTGATACTAAATTTTGCAATTTGATAATGAAACAAATAACTGTAAATACAACAGAATTGTTTAGAGACAAATTAATGTGGCAGGAGTTACAGTATAAATTATTACCGGAATTTGAAAAAAAATCATCAATAACAATTTGGCATGCGGGCTGTTCAAATGGATTAGAAGTATATTCATTAGCTATATTATTGCATCATATGAATTTGTTGGATAGGTGTCGTATAATAGCTACCGATATAAATCCCGATATAATACAACAAGCCATTAAAGGTGAAT